>JAVEYP010000142.1:0-5767 GCA_034003445.1 Desulfobulbus sp. | reverse complement strand
GGTGATGTTGCCATTGCCGTTTTCGTGTTCACTCATAGTTTCTGTCTCCATGCTTGGGGGTTATCGGTCTTCATGTCGCGTGTCCTCTCTGGTCTGTATTTTTGTGGATTTTGTGGATAATGCGCTTAGAGAGTTGGTTTTGATAAAAGGCGCTCAAGGGGTATTGATTTCAGATAGATAGATAGATTTAGACTCTAAATTTAAACTTGAGCGCCTTAAGAACAAAATCCACAATATCCACAAAAATCCCTTACTGGTGATGCCGGACCGTCGGGTTTACCTCGAAGCGCAATGTTGGCCGCCCCCGCTTGCGGTCCTCTTGTGGCTGCACCCGCCGAATGAAGCCGCGTTCCATCAGGACGGCCAAGCCGGGGTCGAGGTCCGCCCGCTTCTGGAAGGTGCCTTTCAGCGCGTAGTGGCAATCCCTGGCAGAAAACTCCTTGATGCCAGCACCCTCAATCCATCGCAAGATGCGCCGCCCCGCTTGGATGTCGCCGCCCTCGCCCATGACGGCATAGACGTGGATCGCGTGCGGGACCAGCTTCCGCGCCAGGGAAAGCGCCGTCCTCATGGTTGCTCCGGTCAGGGGATAGCGGTCCGGGGTAGCTGTCGCCGCTTGAATTTCCCATGGCAGGACTGTAGAAGAATCAAGGTCCGGTGTTTCTGCCTCGGTTTGGAAAAGCTGCTTGGTGCACCCGACGCAATGGAAGATGCCAGCAATCCGGCCCACCGCGCCCGGCAACTTGCCGGCCCAATCCCGCATGTGTTCCAACTCGCCGCCCTCGGCCATGGCGCGTTCCACCCACAGGGCGAATTCCCGCCAGACGGTGCTGGCCTCTTCGGACAGCCTGATGGTGAAGAGATCGCCGTTTTCCATGTTTCGCTGCTCGTCCATGTTGAGCAGGGCGGTTATCGTCTCGGCGTAGCTGGCCGCCACTGTCTCCGGTATGGGGACGGTCTCAAGCGTGCGCTTGCCTACGATGTCGCGGGGGGTGCAGAACAAGAAACGCCCGACCAGACCACGGCCGCGAAAGCCAGGCTTACCGGCCATGTCACAGAGCACGTCGGGCTGAACGCTCAACCCCATGGTTAGCGCCGGTTCCTGCATGTAGACGCTTGGCCGACTGCCACGGTCCACCCTTACCGGGTCGGCACTGTGAGCTTGCAGATAGATGTCCAAGTTAGCTATGCCGCCTGAATAGCGGCCGGCCATGGTGCTGAACACGCCACCCTCGGCCGAAAAGAGGGCCAGCCGTTCGCCGTTTTGGGCCATGAGGGTGGCCAGTTGCTCCGGCGTGATGTCCTGGCTGACTATTCGAGGCGAGCGGGGAACCTCGGTCAAGCTGGCCTCGGCCGCCTCGATCTCTTCCCGCAAGCCCTCCCGCTTGTCTGCGTCCTCTTCTTTGCCGAACTTCTTCTGTAACTCTTTCAGGCGCCCTTCCTCGGCCTCCCTGGTGGCTCTCGCCGCCTTTATGACCTGGGCTAGGGCTTGGGCTCGCTCGATCTCCCATTGCAACAGCGGTAGAATGGCGGGCTTCTGTGCCGCGCTCTTTCGTGATCCGGGCGGGAGTTGGGTGGCGGTCCACAGTGCCAGCGGCTCGCAATAGCCTGGTTTAAGTTCGATTGTCACTTTTCGCTGGCAAGCCGCAGCCGCCACGGCAAGCACGTTCATACCGGCCAACTCTGGCGGTGTTTCGGTCGCCTTGGCTATGCCCTCGATCATCGACCACAAAACAGGGGGGAAGTCGCCAGCGTCGAAGGTGGGCAGGTCCGGCTGGTCAAGCGGGATAGGGTTTTGCCACTCTTCCGGCTCGGCTTGCTCCTGCTTCGCGTGCCCGCCGTCCCACCGCCACCCGGTTTTTGCCGCCAGGTCGAAAACGGTCTTGATGGTCGTGATTTTCTTGCCGCCGCCGAAGGTGCCCCACTTGCCGCTGCACTCGCCCGCCTGATACTTGGCGCCATTCGATGACCACCTGCCCCACGCCTCCAGGCCGACAGCCGATCCGCCGGACCAGTCGTGCAAGGCCATGCCGATAACCAGCCAGTCGTTGTAACCCATGTCCGGGTTGAGCACGGACAAGGCTGACTGCACTTCCTCCAAGCTGTTCACTTGGTGTCCGATCGCGGACAAGGCGGATTGCACTTCCTCCAGGTTGCCCACCTGGTGGCCGGTATCGCTCTGCGCCGGTTGTGCCGCCCGCTGCACTGGCGGAAACACCTGCACCGCTTTGGCGTAGGGCAGGGGTAGCTCGCCGGACTCGGCGGTGATTCGTACCATGTGCGGGTGGTCGGGGTCTTTCTGGTGGTAGAAGCCGGGGAGACGCAGGACGCGGGCCAGGTCCTTTGCGTTCGGGTCGCTGCCGTAGGACTCAACCATCCGCTCTTGCAGCGGGCCAAAGCCGTCCAAGGGGCAGCCGTCCAGCAAGACATACCGATGATGTTTACCGGGTGATGACTCCACCTCGATGTGGGGCGGGATTGGCAACTCGGGACAGCCGGGGCGGTCAGCCTCCTGGAAGATTGCCCTAACCCGGACCATGTTTTCCGTCTTGCGGCCGCGCAGGTCGGTCTCGTTGACGGAGACAAAGATACCGGCGCCGGCCTGGTTCAGTTTGCACAACTCCGGCCAGTGCTCGGCCAGGGTGCCATGCAGCACGCGTGCAAGGCGCTTATCCTTGCGGGCCTTGGAATCATCAAAGCACTGGAAGGTGAAGCTTTCCGCCTCTTCGTCCAGCAATTCGAGGAATCGCTTGGCGAGGGTTTCGTCGGGGGGTGGAACCAAATTTTGGCCGGTGCCGTCACTCGTCATGGCCGGCCTCCTGCATCAAAATGTACCTTGCCACCCTGCTCGGTAGTCGGACCGTGAGTATTTCGTGGCCCTGCCGGCGCAACTCCAAGATACGCCCAGACGGGTGCATCGTGCGCAACTCATCGCGTAGTTCCAGAGTGGTCGCGGGGCCGATCCGCAGTCGGGCCAATATGCGCTGTCGCTGAACGCTCGATGGTTGCGACGGCATAGAAAGTGTGTTATGTTCTTGATGTCTCATTTTTCTACCCCCAACCCCTGCCTGGCCGCCAGCCGACAGGGGTTTCGTTTTTTTCATCGCAACCCCGCCTCGCCAGGCCGCCGGTACAACATTTCCCGGCAGTCCGGGCAGGTCAAAAAGCACTCGAACTTTGTCGAACCTTCTCGCCTGTAAATGAAATAGTAGTCGGCGCGCTTGCCGCAAAGCGTGCACCGGCAAGGGTCATGCCCCCGCTTGCGGCACGCCGCGACATGATCCTCAAGAATTGCCTGTTGCAGTTCAGTTTTTTTCGTCGCTTCCACGTTCGCACCTCAAATCATTCCCCGACCGCTCCGGCCGCGATAAACGCCTCGACATCGGCGCGGCGGTACATCACCCTCCTTGCGCCAATTTTTACCCATGGTAACGGGTACCTACGGACACATCTCCACACGCATAAAGTGGCGGGTTTTACTCCCAATAGGTTTGCAGTCGTCTCCGGGGTCAAGAGTTCGGAGTTGCCTACCTGAAGGTTTTTTTCTCTAAGTTCTTGTTTCATCGTCTTTCTCCGAAAATTGAACAAAAAAAAACCCGGCACCGCAGACGGATTTCTCCTGTCTGTCGGTACCGGGCTGAGTGGCCCCCGCGAGCGGGGGTGAACCAGAATCCGTTACGCTGTTAGAATTTATACATCATAAGCCTTGATAGTGCAAGGGTCTTTTTAGTTCGGATTAAAAAATATTGAAATTTTCCGAATAGTCCCTGTGAAGGAATAATGAGCCCCCCCGCTCCACAACCAACCACAATTAGTGAAATCTGAACCGGCCAATAGAAGAACAATGGGTTCCCCCATCATAATCAACCATACCCCATCATAATAAACCACAATTAGTGAAATATGAACCGGCCAATAGAAGAGCTCATGTGCTAAAAATATAACCATTGGGCATTGAAATATAACTGGCCGCCGGCCTCGCCTACGCCTACAGGAACACCCGGTAATCGACGTGCAGCGCCGCCGCCAGCCGCTTGGCGTTCTCCTTGCCGATGGGGCGCTTACCGTTCTCCATCTCGCTTATGTGCCGCTGCGGCAGGCCACACCGTTCCGCCAGTTGGTGCTGTGTCAGCCCTTCCCGGTGACGTGCGCCGGCCAGGTAGACACCGGCCGCGTTTCCCTCCAGGGCGGGGAATGCCGTTTGCCAAGGTGTTACCGGCGTGGTCGTGTCCACAGGGGTGAAGCCCATTTCCCGCAGGACATTGACGGCTTCAATGCGCTTGTGCTCAGGTCCCTTGAATCGCAGTTCGATTTCAGTAGGGTGCTTTTTCGTGCGTGCCAGCATAGGTAATCTCAACCAGTCGTATTGTTCTGTCCGTCACCTGCCAGACAGCAACATAGGTCGGCTGTCCTTTTTTCAGGTGGCAGTGGTAGGTGTCCTTGCCCAACTTGCCATAGTTCGGCCAGTCACCCCGCGCCGGGCCGTTCAACTCGATCTCGCGCAGGAGTAGAGCCAGCGTTGCCCGCACGCGGGCCGGCAAGCGGGCAATGCCCTTGCGGGCCTTCGGGTGCAGGGTGACGTTCCAACTCATGGAAATATACTACTGGTTAGTATTAAAGACAAGGGCCGGTCACTCGCCGCCGGCCTTCCGCAGCTTGACCACCTTCTCCGGCAACTCCTTGGTTGCCAGCATGGCCTTTGATGCGGCCTCCATCGCGTCACGTACCGGGTCGATGGACAACCGTGCGTACACTGCCGTCGACGCCTGGTTCTGGTGTCCCAGGGCCTTGCCGATAACGAGGATGCTTGTTCCCTGTGCAGCCATCACAGAACCGGCGGTTCGCCGCAGGTCGTGCAGCCGGCAATCAGCGATTCCGGCCCGCTTGAGCAGGGTTCCCCAGGCTCGTTTAGGCTCCATGTAATGACCGCTCTTGCCCGTCCCCGCGAACACGAAGATGCTTGCCGCCTGTGCTCGCCGTTGTTCCAGAATCTCCACGGCCGGCACGGTCAGCGGTACGCGCATAATAGCGCCGTTCTTTGACTGGTCGGCGGGGATGGTCCACAGGTGGCCGTCCAAGTTGATGTCGCACCAGCGCATGGACAGGACGTTGCTGCGCCGTGCGCCTGTGTAGAGCGACAACAGGATGTAGTCGCGGAAATCGTCCGGGGTCTCGGGGCTGGCCAATGCGATGTACAGGGCGCGGAGTTCTTCCGGGGCAAGGAACCGCTCCCGTGAAGTTTCCCGGTAGGCTCGCACGGTCCGGCAGGGGTTCGGCCGATCCGGTGCCGCCTGGTTGAAGACGGTCTTGAGCAGGGCAAGGGCGCGGTTAGCTGTGCCGGTGGATAGGGTCTTGCCCTCCTGCCCGCGCTGCTTCTGTTGCGTTGTCAGCCGTTGGTGCCAACTGCGCACGCGGTCAGCGGTGAACCATGACAGCTTTTTCTTGCCCATCGGCGCGGCCATGTAGTTGTCATATCTGCGCTGATCATCCAGCCATGTGCGACGGTGCGGTTTGGCGAACTGCTTCATCCAGAGGGCGAACAACTCGTTCATGGTCATTTCCTCGCGGATTGTCCGTTTCTGCTCGGCCGGGTTCTCGCCCTTGGCAATGCCGGCGTTCAGCTTCTCCGCTTCTTTCCGCACCTGCTCAATGCTCAGGTCAGGCCAAACACCGATTTTGATGCGGGTCGGTCGGCCCTGGTGCCAGCGGTAGACCTCGAACACCTTCCGCCCGGTGTGCGAGACGCGAACCCGCAGATGCGCGGTCT
>JAVEYP010000141.1:0-5774 GCA_034003445.1 Desulfobulbus sp. | reverse complement strand
TGCCAGCGGCCGCCGCCCGTCCGCCGCCCGTAGGAAATTCGCGGCAGAGCTTGTCCGCTCCCAGGCCGGTGCTGAGGGGAGCGCGGACACTGACCAGCAGGCTGCCGTCCGTGCTGGGAATCAGCGTGGCATGAGCCAAGACCGGCTCCTGCCGGGCGAGGCGATTGCCAAACACGCCCACCACTCGTCTGGCCCAGCGGGCCTCAGGTAGCAGGTACACAGAACCCACGCTGAACGACCATCCAGGCGCCAACTCCGTGGTCCTGGCCATATCCCGACCATAGCCGTCGCGCAGCGCCTCTAGCAGGGGGGACTGTCCAAAAAACTCTATTGGGTCGACAAACTGGTGCACCTCGCGATACAGGTCGGCGGGATGCACGTGCAGGTCGGCCTCGGTGCTACCGTAGCCGTTGTAGTTAAGTAATTGGCCCAGTTCGCGCAGAATGGCCGAGACCTCGGCGGAGAGGCCGCTTGCCTGGGCTAGGGGTGTCGCCGTCTCGTCAAGGTTGTCCCCATAGGCGCCGACGAGCGCCCAGGTGCGAAAGCGGCCAGCGAGCAGCCGGTCAACGATCAGGCTGGTACAGGTGTGGGGGGCTGGATCAATATACGCGGTCAAAGATCCGGAGACGGGCAGTTCGCCACTGTAGTGGTGATCGGCGTACACGACGGTGTTGCGGTTGGCCAGCAACCGTTCGAGTTCGGTCCGATTTGCGTCAAGCGAAATGTCCAGCACGGTCAGGTGGCATGCAATAACGTCCTCCACCCGGCGCAGCAAGCGGATGTCACGTTTGACGCCAGTGACCAGTTGGGCCTCGGGCCGGGGCGTCTGCAGGCGGAGTTGATGTAGAGCGCAGATGCCGTCCGCATCGCCATTGAACACATCAATGCTCCGCATGGGCGATACGGTCGAAGTCTCGGTAGGTGGCTACGATCAATTCCCACCGGGCAGATCGAGGCCAAACGGGGAGCCAATGTTTGCCAGGCGGAAAGTGACCATGAAAATCTGGTCGTCCGGAGTGTAGTTGGAAGACAGTTCCACGGACCAGCAGGCGGGTTGATAGATAAGCCGGATCTTCTCCTCGATGGTCACCTCGGCCTTGATGGCCCGCTCAAGGCTGTAGCCCGCGGCAAAGTTGTACGGCAAGAGGTACCAAATGCTGCCACTGATAGAGTTGATATCCCTGACCGAGTCGTAGCGGTAGTCGATACCCAGGACATCGCCACGGTTAGTGAAATAGTCGGTTTCGACGGCATGGTAGAACAGGCCGTCGCCGTACATGTCCGTTTTGTTAGTGTATTTCATACGGAAACTGCGCACCGGGTAGAATCCCGATTCCATTTGCAACGGGGTGAAGGGCTCATCGCTCACCTCACTGCGCAAATCGTATCCTTGCTTGAACTTGACGAAAGCGTAATCGCGATCGAATTCACGACCAGCGCGTTCGCCGTACACCTTGAAGAAGTTGTTCAGCCCGTAGAAGAGGATGTTTTCATCCTCCAGAGTGTCGAGGCTATCGAATTGGGGCAGTTTGACCTCATCCGGGATGTCGGTGTACTCGTAGTTGACGTATGGTCGGAGCATGTGGCTCCAGGAGTTGACATCGCCGGCACTGACCGCGAAATCCCGCATGAAGGTGGTGCCGACTTCGCCACCCAGGTTGTAGAGAAAGCGGTTCTCTGAACTGGTCTCTTCCCACTCAGAGGCGCCGTTGTCGTTGATGACGTAGAAGGTGTCACGAACACCGCCTTTCACAGTCGTTTCTAAATAGGGGCTGACGGGGACGCTTGTGGAAACCACTGGGAAGAGGTCCACCCGTTGCGCATCCACGCCTTCGTCTCTCCAGAAATTGACATAATTGGCGTCCCAGCTGAAATCAGCACCGCCCTCATCGGAAATGGGCAGCAGGCCGGAGTAGGTCAGCGACGGGAGTTGCCAAGCCCGCGACGGCGCGTCCGCGGTATAATTCAAGTTGCTGACGTCATTGACCGCAAGAAACTCGCCCTGCAGGGTACTGCCATTCTCCCAGGCGCGCAGAAAACCGAAGGTGTTGTTGCGGTACTTGTCCGTTTTTTCTTGGAAACCGCGCCCGAACGCGTCGAGAAAGCGGGTCTGGTTAGCGGATATGCTGGTGGACCCGGTATTGAACTCACGCAGGTAATCGAGGTCTGAGACCACGTCTACATCCAGACGGGTAATCCACTCGCCGACATTCTGGTCCGCCTTGCCGCGGACCCAGTACCGTTCCTGGTTGGAGTGGGTAAACTTGCCGTCCCGGTAGTAGTCGGCCTCGGCCTCCGGGTCGGAGAGGTCGTCGTCTAGGTAGTGCCCGAGGAGTACGCCCTTGCTGTTCTCTTCAAGCACGTAGCGGAACTCCGCGCCACCCATCAGGCCACGGTCGGTGAAATAACGGGGGAAAAGCGTGAGATCGGCGTTTGGTGAGAGGTTGACGAAAAAGGGAGTCTCGAAGTTGAAGCCGTCTCGGCTCGAGAGGTACATACTGGGGAACAGGAAGCCTGTCTGCCGAGTCCGCTTGGCAGGCAGAATCATGATCGGCGAATAGAAGACAGGGATATCCTTAATCCTAAAGGTGGCGTGTTTGAGGAAGGCGTAGCCGCCATCAGTAATCTCTGTGTCTGCGGCTCCGAAGCTCCAAGGCGGGGTTTGCCCAGACTTGAGCTTGCAGGTGATGATCCAGCCGTCCTCGATGTGGTAGGTGAGCTCACCAGTTTTTCTGATAACCCGGCCTTCGAGGTGCATGCTCTTTTCCTGGCGAATAATGGTCGCGTTCTCGAAGGTCCCGGTCGCCTCCTTCAGATCGATGCTGCCAGATTCCGCGCTCAGTTCGTCTGAGCCGAGATTGATGTGCAGGTTGCCGCGGGCCTTGACCTTGCCAAGTTCCACGTCATAGGCCAGCCAGTCAGCCTTGATGCTGGTCACAACACTGGTCTTGGTAACGGTTTCCTTCGGCTTTTCGGCCACCTCCTCCGATTCCCCGAGGAGCTCGCCCCATCTGGTATCCTCGGCGTCTTCCTTGACCTGGGTGACTAACTGCTTCTTCTCGAGAAGGACATCACCCTCGGCAATGACGCTTGCCGGGTCCTCGTAGCGGGTGATCTTGTCCGCGGTGATCTCCCATTGCTGCGCATCGACTGAGGCAGCCATCAGGCTGTTCGCCGGCAGGAGCACCATGGAGAAAAAGAAGAAAAAAACCGCAAAGATCGGTGAGGGTTGGATTCTCTGGTTCACCTCGATCTGCTCCTTGTGCGTGGTCTTTTAGAGAGGGGGCGTCATCGCCCGGCAACCCTCCGGTTCCAGGCCCGAAACGGTACACCGACAAGCCTCTACTGATACAAAATCAATAAGAAAAACAATTACAAGTAACGGCTCGAAATGTACGTGGACCCTCCTGTTGTGTCAAGCGAAAAGTCAAAGATTTACCTTGCATAGGCTCAGGAATTGGTTTAAATATCGCCAGTCGGAAATACTGCCTAATAAGTTGATTTTCCATGGCTTAGAGCCGAACTCCATCTCCTGTCCCGCCATCGCGGCATCACCCCCCCGGCAGTACGGTATGAATTTTCTCTTCGGCCCGGTGAACTCTAGACGCCTTGGCCGTTCTCTCGGTATCGACCTGTTCAGTGAAAAAATCTGTAACCTGAACTGCGTCTACTGCGAGGTGGGCCCAACCACTACCCTGGTCAAACGGCGTAGTGTCTACACGCCCACCTCGGAAATCCTTGAGGAAATAAGTACCTTCTGTGCCGACCCGCGTCAGCTTGCGAACGTCGACGTGCTCACCATCACCGCCAAGGGTGAACCGACCCTACATCGCGATTTCGGGAACATCCTCCACCATATCAAGAGCCTCACCGACAAGCCGGTGGCGGTGCTCACCAACGGCACAACCCTGATGGATGATGCAGTCCGTGAGGCCCTGCAGTTGGCAGACATCGTCGTGCCATCACTGGATGCGGCCCGCGCGGAAAGTTTCCGCAAAGTGGACCGCCCCGCCCCTGGCCTCGACCTCAAGTCAATCATCGCCGGGCTGCACCATTTCTCGCACCAGTATGCCGGTCGCCTGTGGCTGGAGATTCTCCTCGTCTGCGACGTCAACGACGCGACAGCGGACATCGACGCCCTGGTCACGGTTCTCAGCACCCTGCGACTCGATAGGATACAGCTCAACACCGTGGTCCGCCCACCGGCTGACTCCAGTGCCCGGCCCGTGCCCGAGGCCAGACTTGCCGGAATCGCCCAGATATTCGGTGCCGCTCTGGCCGTGCCGATCGACCTGCTCGCGCCCCTTGCCGGTTCCGACGACGACATGCGAGCCCCAGCCGCGCCGCCCGCGGCAAACTCCTCGCCGGCATCACTGCGGCAGGCAATCATTCAGATGGTCAGTCGGCGCCCCTGTACCGCCGCCGATATCGACCGCGTCTTCGAACTGGGAGGCGCGGAAAAAGTTGAGCAGTTGCTCGCATCGCTCGTGAGATCGGGCACCCTGCGGATTCTCACCCACGCAGAGGACCGATTTTATCACTGATACGCACCACGCGGCGATCGGGTCGAGCTGCTCGAAAATTTTACCCAAGGACACACCATGGGAGAAGAGGAACAAAACGCAAGCGAGCACAAGGAACCACCTGTGCGCAAGGCAAAAACCGGAGCCTGGTGGAAGAGCGTCAGCCCGGCTGCCGATGCTGGAGAAAGCAAGGGTGCGCCTCCGCCGCAGCGGACCACGCCAGCAAAGGCAGGGCGCGCAGGCGCTGACGCGGTCCCCGACCCGCCCAGCAAGGCTGAACACAGTCCGCCGGCACCCTTGGCAGAACCTGCCGTCGACCAGTTGCCGTCCACCAAGGCAGCAACGCCGTCCGCAGTTATGTCGGCCGTTCCGGTCGAGCAGCCGAGCGAGACAACCCCCTCTACAGCCGGAGGCCAGCCGGCCCGCGGCGAAGCAGCGGAAGATGGCCAACCGCCGGCCAAGCCCAAGCGGAAATCCCGCCGCGGCGGCCGCAAACGAGGCAAACGGAGCGACAGCCAGCCTACCGAGGAGCCGGCCGACGAAACGGAGGGACAGGAACTAGTCGAAGATCAAGCCGACGAGGGCGATCGGGTCCCGGAGCCGGACTCCAGCGAGCAGTCGAAAAAAACCGTCACCTACAAGCTGCTCATCAATGCCGATGAGCCTGAGGAGTGCCGTATCGCCCTGGTCGAGGACGGTCGACTCGAGTTCTTCCACGTGACCACCATTGACCGCGAGCCCACCAAAAACAACATCTACAAGGGCCGCATTGTCTCCATCGAGGCCAACCTCCAGGCGGCCTTCGTCGATATCGGCACCGGCCGCAACGGCTTCCTGCCATTTAATGAGATCCATCCCGAGTACTTCCGCCAGGACGTCAGCGAAAAGAGCCTCGCGCTCATCACCCAGCAGCAATGGAAGAAGCTGAAGATTGAGGACGTCCTCCAGCGGGGGCAGGAAGTGCTCGTCCAGGTAGTCAAGGAGGTGACCGGCAACAAGGGTGCCAACATGACCACCTTCTTGTCGCTGCCAGGCCGCTGCCTAGTCCTTATGCCGGGCAGCGACAGCGCCGGCATCTCGCGCAAGATCGTCGGCGAGGAGCGTCGCGCCGGACTGCGGGAGATCATGAGCGAGTTCGAGATCCCCGAGGGCATCGGCTACATCATCCGCACGGCCAGCGCCGAGATCACCGGCGCCGCCCTGGAAGGCGACCTGCAGTCCCAGCTCACCCTCGGGGAAGAAATCAAGAAG
>JAVEYP010000140.1:0-5857 GCA_034003445.1 Desulfobulbus sp. | reverse complement strand
GGTGCGATCACCGGGATCTCCTCGGCGGCCAGTTCGAGGAGAAAATCGTGCTCGTCCTGCAGGCCCGCACGCGACCACCGGCCCGGTCGGTAAAATTTTATCACCAAACCCCGGCCGCTCGTGTCAGCCAGTTCGTAGACCCGGTTGATGTAACTATTGTAGGGCCGGCACAGGTTAGTACAGCGAACCCCTAAGGCCGCTTCGGCCAGGTCGAGAATGAGCAGCGGGGTCAGGCCGTGAAACGCGGTCTGACTGTGATGAGGGTGTTCGGGATGCATGGTTTTGCCTGTTTTCTGGTCTGCGATCAGTGGGCCGCGGCACACTCGAAATTCTTTGGATAGACCGCCTTTTATGGTATATCGAGCATACCAGTTAGGTGTTCCCTCTGCACCCATTTCGACGTGGATGCACTTCAGCGGAAACGGAACAAAGCGGCGGTCGAAAGCAGAGGCGTCGGATGGCACTGTCCGACGTGCATCTTTTTCGGCTGGCCACCGCAACCCGGGGTGCGCGGTCTCGGGCGTCGTCAATACGAACCATTCAGGGAGATCAGCAATGAAGAAATGGAAATGTACGGTGTGCGATTACATTCACGAAGGAGACGAGCCACCGGAGGTATGCCCGGTCTGCGGCGCGGACAAGAGCAAGTTCGTCGAGGTGGTCGAGGAGGTCAAGGCAGCTGACCCAGGACAAGGACCTGCCGCCGGGGCAACCGCCGCAGGCGTTGGGGCGGAGGACACGGCACCCAACGACAAACAGGGGCTGCCAGCCAGCCTGGTCGCATTCGCAAATACGCAGATCGTCCGGCACCACCTCCACCCGATCATGGTGCACACGCCCAACGGTATCATACCCATGGCAGTGGTTTTCATGTTCATCGCCGCCCTGTTCACGGCCCCACTGTTCGACATCGCCGCCCTGTACAGTTTGGTGTTCGTACTCATTGCCATGCCTGTTGTGCTGTACACCGGCTACGTCATCTGGCAGAAACGCTACCGCGGGGCCATGACCCACATATTCAAGCTCAAGATCGGCGCCGCAACCGTGGCCACCGTGTCTCTGGTCATCTTGCTCATCTGGCGGGCGGCGCAGCCTGCTGTGCTTACCACTCCCTCCTTTGGGCGCTGGTTCTTCTTGGCCCTGGCTGTAATCATGCTCGGTGCCATCGGCCTGGCCGGACACATAGGCGGTAAATTGGTGTTTGGCGGCCGGAAAAACTGAGACGCACCAGTCAGGAATCCATATCAAATGATTTTTACTCCTATTACCCTTGCCTCCGACGTAGGTCTGCTGTATTATCTGTGGCGCACTGCTGAGGCTGCCCCGTTGGGGCGACTCGGCACCCCGGCCGCAGAGGCTACCGCGCTGCGGCTTCCTATTTTTACGACAACGGTACGGACTAAAAAGAACGGTCCCCCCACTTCACTCACCCGCATCATGGAGGACAGATTATGAAGACGACCAAGGATAACCTCAACGAAGCATTCTCCGGCGAAAGCCAGGCCAACCAGAAATACCGTGCCTTTGCCAAGAAGGCCGATGCCGAAGGCTTCGTCAATATTGCTAAGTTGTTCCGCACCACCGCCGAGGCCGAGCGCATCCACGCCGAAGGCCACCTCAAGGCGCTCGACATGATCGCCAGCACCGCCGAGAATCTCCAAGGGGCCATTGACGGAGAGACCTTCGAGTTCACCACCATGTACCCGCCCATGGTCGAACAGGCCGAGGCCGACGGCCACAAAGCAAAGACCATGTTCAAGTTTGCCGTCGACGCGGAGGCCGTGCACGCCGAAATCTACACCAAGGCCCTCGAAGCGGTGAAGAAGGGTGTGGACTTCGATGTCACAGAGTTTTACCTCTGCACAGTGTGCGGCTACATCGAGTTGGGCAAGGCCCCTGAGAAGTGCCCGGTCTGCAATGCCAAGCAGTCCATGTTCACCCAGGTCGGCTGATCACCATTCGCTAGGAGCCCACGGCGCGGTCAGCAAGACCCTGCCGCGGGTCACAACGATTAAGAAAGCCTCGCGACACGGCGTTGTCGCGAGGCTTTCTTGCGTCCGCGGGTCGCGGCAGCGGTTATCGTGCCTCCCGGCCGCAGCTGTCGCGACCGCGTCGCACCCGCCCGACCGCCACCCGCGGTGCGCTCCGTTTCTGGCCGCAGGAGTTGACAGACTCACAGGAACACAGCATTATGGCCGGACTATGCGCCGCCCGGAACCCTTCCCCTCGCCAGCGCCTGCCGCGCCGTGGTGCGGACGGCCCCGCCCATGTTAAAATCGATGCACCAACCGAGCACCGCCATCCGGCTGGCCACCTTTATCGCCGTCATAGCCGGCCTAGTGACCGCTGCCCAAAGCGGCTTTATTCTGCTCCGAGGCGATTCCTTCTGCCTGAATGACGGCTGCCGGGTGGTCGAAAACCTGACCCGGATCCCGCCCCTGGCTGTCAACCTAGCCGGACTGCTGTTCTTTCTCACAGTCTGGTGGGGGCTGCGCACCTCGCGATCCCGGCGGCGCCGCCTGCCGCGTTTCGTTGGCCCGCTCCTACTCGCCGGCCTCGCGGTCGAGGGGGTGCTCTTCGGCTTCCAACTGTTTGTGGCTCAAGCCTTCTGCTCCTACTGCCTGGCCATCCTCGCCGCCGTAGTGGTGCTCAACCTGCTTCTCGGGCTGCGCCAGATCGCAACCGGCCTCGTCATCTTTCTCGCCGCCCTGCTCGCCTTTGCCGGCCTCGATCTGCAGCACCATGGCCAGAGCGGCTCCGCTTTTCGTGACGGAGTCTTTGCCAAGCGTACGGGCTCCATAACCTCCAGCGAACACCACCTGTTCTACAGTTCCAGCTGCGCCCACTGTGAACAAGTCATAGCCGCGTTGCGGACCAACAGCACGGCCACTGTGCTGTTCCATCCCATTGATGAGGTCGCCAACCTGAACCTGGCCGGGACGGTATACAGCGACCACTACAATTTCGATGCCAACCGGGCCCTGCTCACCGCGCTCGATCTGGACGAAATCCCGGTGCTCATCACCACAACCAAGTCCAGCCTCACCGTCCTGCGGGGCAAGGCAGCCATCATGGCGGGCCTCAGCCGCTCCCCGCTCCCAACCGCAACGGGGGGCCAGTCCTCCGCTCCCACCGCGTCACCGGTCCCTGGTTTACTCCCTGAACCCGGCGATCAGGGCTGCCAGATGGCCACCGACTGTGGTGACCTCCCGGCCGCGACCTCCCTTCCCGCCGTCCCGTAACTGTTCGTCCGCTGCTAGCGGGCCGCTGCCAGGGCCTGGTCCAGATCCCAAAGGATGTCCTCGATATCTTCGAGGCCTATGCTCAGCCGCACCATATCTGGAGTCACCCCGGACTGGTGCAGTTCGTCCTCGCTCAATTGGCTGTGGGTCGTACTGGCCGGGTGGATGGCCAGACTCTTTGCGTCACCTACGTTGGCCACGTGACTAAACAGCTGCAGGCTGTCGATGAACCGCGTGCCCGCTGTCCGGCCGCCGCGAATGCCGAAGGTAAGGATCCCTCCGGGCCCGAGCGGCAGATATTTCTTGGCCAGGGCGTGGCTGGGATGATCGGCCAGGCCCGGGTAGGATACCCAGGCAACCTCACCGTGCGCCTGCAGGAAGTCAGCTGCCTGACGGGCATTGACCACGTGCCGTTCCATGCGCAGACTGAGGGTCTCGACGCCCTGCACGGTCATCCAGCTGTTAAAGGGTGACGCCGACACCCCAAGATCGCGCAACATCTGCACCCGCGCCTTAACGATAAAGGCCGGTGGGCCGAGTTCACTGTACACCAGTCCGTGATAGGACGGATCCGGCTCAGTGAAGCCGGGGAACCGGCCCGAGGTCCAATCAAAGGTGCCTCCGTCGACCAACAGGCCGCCCAAACAGGTGCCGTGGCCGTTGAGAAACTTCGTGGTGCTGTGGCTCACCACGTTTGCCCCCCATTCGATCGGCCGACAGAGGTACGGGGTAGCCAGGGTGTTGTCGATAACCAGCGGCAGCTTGTGTGCACCGGCTATGGCCGCCACCGCCTCGAAAGGGAACACCGTCAGCGCCGGGTTACCTAGGGTTTCGCCGTAGATGAACCGGGTGTTCGGCCGGATGGCGCGAGCAAAGGCCTCCGGATCGGCCGGATCGACAAAGGTGGTGTCTATGCCCAGACGCGGGAAGGTGTAGCGCAGCTGGTTGTAGGTGCCGCCGTACAGGCTGCCGCTGGAGACAATATGGTCCCCCGCAGCGCACAGGGTGAGGAAGGCCAGGATCTGTGCGCCATGGCCGCTGCTCGCCGCCAGGCCGGCGACACCTCCCTCCAGGGCCGCCACCCGCTGCTCGAGCACGTCGGTGGTAGGATTCATGATGCGGGTGTAGATGTTACCGGACTCCTTGAGAGCGAACAGGTCTGCCGCGTGCTGACAGTCACGGAACAGGTAGGAACTGGTCTGGTACAGGGGGACAGCCCTGCTGCCGGTAACGGGATCAACGGTCTGGCCGGCGTGGAGTTGGCGGGTGGCGAATCCGAATTGGCGGGTCTGGTCGGTCATGGCGGGGGCTCCTTGAAGGTCATCTCGGGCGACGGGGGCGGGTGCCTTGGCTCCGCTCAGGCCCTATTACCGGCGCAGCGCTATGCTACACAATCTGCGGGCAAAGGACGAGTCCTCCCTGCCCGACCACTGGCTACCGGCCGCTCCGAACAGCAGCCGCTAAAAGCGGTTGACTCTAGCCGTTTTCTCTGCCATGTTGCGACCATTTTTCCCTTCCGGCGCCATTGCGGCTGAGCCGAAACCAAGAGCGGGCCGGCTGGTACGGCCTCGCCCCCTTGCCGTCGCAGACCCGGGGGCCGCCCCGAACCCACGGCCACCATCAATCCGGTGGACCGTCCCCTTACCCCTAGCGGAGTACAAAGCATGCAGATTGGCGTTCTCAAGGAAATCAAGACAGAAGAAAACAGGGTCAGCATGACGCCGGCCGGCGTCGAGGTCCTGGTTCGGGCAGGACACGGAGTGCTGATTGAGCAGGGCGCCGGACTGGGCAGCGAGTTCCTCGATGACCAATACCGGGAGGCCGGAGCCGAGATAGTCACCACGCCCGCCGCCGTCTACGAACAGGCCGAACTGGTATTGCATGTCAAGGAGCCGCAGCCGGAGGAATATGGACTCATCCGGCCTGGCCAGATCCTGTTCACCTACTTCCACTTCGCTGCCTCCGAGGCCCTGACTCGGGCAATGCTGGCCAGCGGGGCGGTGTGTATCGCCTACGAGACGGTCACCGACAGCCAGGGCACCCTGCCCCTGCTGACACCGATGAGCGAGGTGGCTGGCCGGATGGCCGCTCAGGAGGCGGCCCGCAGCCTCGAACATAGCCAGGGCGGCCGGGGCGTGCTGCTCGGCGGTGTGCCCGGGGTGGAGCCAGCAGTGGTCATAGTACTCGGCGGCGGGGTAGTCGGCACGCAGGCGGCGCGGGTCACCAGCGGCCTGGGCGCCAGCGTCTACCTGCTTGACCTGAGCCTTCCGCGCCTGCGCCACCTTGCCGAGACCCTGCCGAAGAACTGCACCCCGCTGATGTCGTCCCCAGCCGCCATCCGCGGACTGCTCCTTCGGGCCGACGCGGTGATCGGTGCGGTGCTCATCCACGGCGCAAGGACACCCAGGCTCATCACTCGGGAGATGCTCGCCCTTATGAAACCAGGGGCCGTGCTGGTGGACGTAGCTATCGACCAGGGTGGCTGCTTCGAGACCTCGCGGCCCACGACCCATGACCAGCCCGTGTACGAGGTTGACGGTATCCTCCACAACTGCGTGGGCAACATGCCGGCCGCCGTGCCCCTGACCTCGACCTGCGCCCTAACCAACGCCACC
>JAVEYP010000139.1:0-5893 GCA_034003445.1 Desulfobulbus sp. | reverse complement strand
GGGGCAAGGTTGACCGTGATCCGGCGCGGCGGGAACTCGTACCCCGAATTCCTGATCGCGGCCCGAACCCGGTCTTTGGCCTCGCGAACCGCCCCCTCGGGCAGGCCCACGGTGGAAAAGGAGGGCAGCCCGTGGGCGAGGTCCACTTCCACCTGGACGAGCAACCCTTCCACCCCGGCCACGGCCACGCTGATCACTCTGGCGAGCACGGCCCCTCCGTATAAATCGCCTGCATCAGTGCCGACGGACCACTGTTGGGGGCCGCATCAATGGGCAGAGGGGCGAGGATCTCAAACTCCTCACCGCCATTTTTCACTGCCTCGACCAGTGCCAGCCGGGCCTTAGTCGCTTGCGGGTAGGCAACCACTGGCTGCAAGCGCCGGGGCGTGAGCCGATGAGCCTGCAGGACGGCCAGCAGCGTGGCACTGCGCTGCGCCGGGTAGACGAACACCGCCCTCCCCCGATTGCAGACTGCGAACGCAGTGGCGCGGATAAAATCAACGAGGTCGCCATGCAATTCGTGACGCGCCCGGGCCGCCTGATCGTCGAGATTGAGGCGACCGCTGCCCTGTCTGCGGTAGGGCGGGTTGCAGACCACCAGATCAAAGGATTCCGGCGCAAGCAGTTCGGCAATGGCCCGAACGTCGCCCCGTTGTACCTGCACCCGGTCGTTGTAGCCGTTGCGCGAGGCGTTATCCGCGGCCAGCTGGGCCAGGTCCTTCTGCAGCTCCAGGCCGCAGACCGTGATGCCCGGATAGCGATGGGCGAGGATCAGCCCAATTACGCCGCAGCCACAGCCCAGGTCGAGCACCCGGTCCGCGGCCGCTGGTTGGGCAAAATGGGCAGCCAACACCGCATCCACCGAGGAGCGGTAACCGTTTTTCGGTTGGCGAAAGATCAGTCGCCCGTGGAACAGGCTATCTTCGCTGAAGGTGGATGCAGGGGAAAAGGTCTCGGACACGGGGCAACTCCGCGGGACAGACAACAACAGGTGGGTGGCATAGGGCTGGCGAAGCAGGGCCATTTCGGCTACAATTGCCCGCCTTCCGGAACCACTGGACAGCTTACTGAAACTGTTTACCATTTCCCGGAGACCGGGCGCAAGCCGCTTTTCTTCGAGTCCCGACACGCCGGCCAGTGCGCCAACCACCTCTGCAAGGAGTTTTCAATGGACATTTATATCACCACCCATTTCTGCGGCGGCCACCACCTCCGCGGCTACCCTGGCGACTGCGAAAACCCACACGGCCATAACTGGAAGATTAAGGTCACGGTACGGGCCGAACGACTCGACCCGCTCGGTATGGGCATTGATTTCCGCCAGCTCAAACGGGCCGTAGCCGCCGTGATCGACGAGTTGGACCACCGCAATCTCAACGACCACCAGGCCTTCCGCGACCGCAACCCCTCCTCAGAGCACATCGCCATGTTTCTCTTCGACAGCCTGAGGGAGCCGCTCCATTCCGACCGCTACGCCCTCTATAGTGTCGAGGTGCTGGAGACTGACACAAGCGGCGTGGTCTATTACGGTGACTGAGCCCCTGCTCGTTACTGAGCGGTTCTATTCCATCCAGGGCGAATCCACCCGGGCTGGCCTGCCCTGCCTGTTCATCCGCCTGGCCGGCTGCAACCTGCGCTGCCGCTACTGCGATGCCCGCTACACCTACGAGGAACCGGGCGAACCCATGGCTGCTGCGGCTCTCGTTGCCTGGGTTGAGCAGTTCCCTGGAGTGCTGGTCGAACTCACCGGCGGTGAACCGCTCCTCCAGGAGGGGGCTATCGACCTGATGGGTACCCTAGTCGCCACTGGTCGCCAAGTGCTCTTGGAGACCAACGGCAGCTTATCGGTAGCCGCGGTGCCGGAGCAGGTGGGTATCATCCTGGACGTCAAGTGCCCGGACTCGGGCATGGCCTCCCACAACCTGCCCGCCAACCTGGACTGCCTGCGGGAGCGGCGGCTGCGCGGCTCGACCGATGAGATCAAGTTTGTGCTCAGTTCTGAGGACGATTTCCTTTGGGCGCGGGACTTGGTGGCACGTCACGGGCTGGATCGCAAGGCCATGGTGCTCTTTTCGCCGGTTCAACCGCTGCTCGCCCCGGGCCGCCTGGCTGAACTGCTGCTCGCCCATCGGCTCAATGTCCGCCTGCAGCTGCAGCTGCACACCCTGCTCTGGCCTGACCGCAGCCGCGGCGTCTGACCCGCTGGTTGCACCAAACTACCCTGCCCGCCCGGCGCCCGCCGAATGGGAACTTCGCACTGAAAAACGGAAAAATAGCCTTAGAAGAGGCTGAAGCGGACATCCCAGCCGCTGGCGAGGATCGTGCCCATGACCGGCGCCTTGATCTCGCGCGGGTGGAAGTCGTACAGGTAGGGCTCGGTGACTGCATACTGCTCGACAGAGCCGAGCCGGCCCAGCCGCAGCCACAAAAACGGCAGGACAACACGCGGCCAGCCGGTTTTCACCCCCTCCGGACAAAACAGGAACTGCACCGACCGTCGCCGGTCCATCAGGGTGACGGTGCGGGTGAGCGGATCGAGGCGCAGGCGCAGCTCGTACAGGTTGCTCAGGTTGCGGCGACTGAACAGCTCACACCACGGGACCTCGTCGTAGCGCCAGCCTACGGTTAGCTTCCGTCGCCGCTCCCCCACCCGCACCGGCACAGCCTGGTTGTTGACCGCAAGCAGGCGACCGCGCAATTCGTCCTCGCTCACCGGCACGCCGCTTCCCGGAAAGAACCAGACCCTCTGGAGCACGACCTCGAGCACAACCAGCAGGGACAGGCAGGCGAACGCCAACCAACCAAAGCCCAGCGTGGCCATCAGGTCACTGGCCAGCCGGCCGCCAAACAGCAGCAGGGTCGCCGGGCCGAGCAGGACAACGACCAGCCAAAGCAGCAACCAAACCAACGTCCACAAGAATCGAAAGAACATGGCGGCAGCCGCTCAGGCCAGGGTAACAGAACCGGGCAGGAAGCGGAGGGTGCCCTCTTCCATAACTGCCTCCATACCGATAGGCAGGGCCAGGTTGGCTGTCCGGTGGCCGCAGGGAAAGTCGGCCCAGACCGGAAACCCCGGAGGCAGCAATTCCAGCACCCGCGCCCAGACCGCCTCGCGCAGACGCATATCAGCTAGGCGGTTGTCGCCCTCCAGGTCAAAATCGCCCAGGATGAGGCCGGCC
The DNA here is from genome assembly GCA_034003445.1 of Desulfobulbus sp. Taxonomy (GTDB): domain Bacteria; phylum Desulfobacterota; class Desulfobulbia; order Desulfobulbales; family Desulfobulbaceae; genus Desulfobulbus. The sequence goes on along the minus strand of JAVEYP010000139.1, from coordinate 2,714 downwards.
AGCTGTTCGAACCGACCGGCCTGAGCCAGTTGGGTGAGCATCCGGTCGAGCCGGTAGAGCGGTTCGTTGGTGTCCTCAAGCACGAGAATACAGCCGTCCCAGCGGTTATCCCAGGGCGTGCCGAGCAGATGGACAAGGGTGGTCAGGTTCCCTCCGACCAGCGGGCCTTGGCCGGTGCCGCTGCGCAGCACCTCCAGGCCCCTTGGCCGGATTCGCTCCTCCATCCGGCCGGTGAGCAGAGCAAAGAGCGAGACCATGCTCTGTTCATCGCTGCGGGCAAGCGAGCTCCCCATTGGCCCGTGCACCGCCACCAGCGCAGACCGGTGGTAGAGGCTGTTGAGCAGAATGGTGACGTCGCTAAAACCCACAAGCCACTTGGGCTGTCGCGCGAACAGATCCCAGTCGAGCCGATCGGCCAGCCGCAGACAACCAAAGCCGCCGCGAATGGCGAGGATGGCCCGCACCTCCTCGTCCGCCCATAACCGGTGCAGATGCGCTGCCCGCTGCTCATCCGTGTCAGCCAGGTAGCCTTCGCACGGTTCGGCCGGGCCGCTCAGTTTAACCTTAAAGCCCTGGTCGACGATCAGACGCAGGCCCGCCTGCAGTTGTTCCATGTCCCGCACCGGACCGGCCGGGCAGACCAGACCAATGGTGTCGCCTCGCTTGAGCCGCGGCGGCAGGACCGGCCGCTTATGCATCTTTGCCCTGGCAGTTGAGGCCATAGATAAGCTGCAGCCCGATAAGGGTCAGCTGCGGATCAATCTCCTTGATGGTCGTTGTGTAGGGCTTGATGAGCTCGGCCATGCCGCCGGTGGCAATAGTGCGGGCGCACTTCCTATCCGGGGTCAGTTGGCCGCTGAGCACCTCCACCATCCGGTCGACCAGGCCGCCGAAGCCGTACAGGGTGCCGGAGTGAATGGCCTTAACCGTGGTCGTACCAATGGGTTGGTCCGGGGTGACGTCAATGTCCAGCCGAGGGAGCTTGGCCGTACGGGAGGCCAGCGCATCGAGCGAGATGCCAATGCCGGGGTGGATGGTGCCCCCTATATAAGCCGGCTCGCTGTTCACACAGTCAAAGGTGATGGCTGTGCCAAAATCGATAACAATGAGCGGCTGATGGAACCGGTCCCAGGCGGCCACAGCGTTGACGATGCGGTCCGCGCCGACCTCGGCCGGGTTCTCGGTGGCCACTCTCATCCCCAGTTTGATGGTGTGGGTGACGACCAGGGGCGGCTGGCGCAGGCTGGTCAGGTAGCTGTGGGCAAAGTTCAGCCAGCTGGTTTCCTGGGTTGGCACCACCGAGGCAACGATGAAGCCGGTGATCCGCTCCGGAGCGATACGGGCCATCTGGAACAGGCCGTGATAACGAAGAGCCAGTTCATCAGCGGTTCGATCCTGACGGGACTGCAGGCGCCAGTTACCCACCAGTTTTCCTTTGTCGAAAACACCGCTGACTGTATGGGAATTGCCAACATCCACGGCAAAAAGCATAGGCGCACCTGCAAGGGTTGGGGGAAACGGGAAGGATTGTCTTTTTCTCAAGGGATGGTACGATAGTCCACTTTATGAAAACATTCCAGCCCGAGCTGGCTCGGCCCCGCACCGATTGCCGAATTTTCAGAGGAGCAGACTATGACGCCCTATATCCAGGTAGTTACCACTGCGCCCGACCGGGCCAGTGCCGAACAGATAGCTGACCGTCTTCTGGAAGAGCGGCTCGCCGCTTGCGTGCAGATAACCCCCTGCTCCTCCCGATACCACTGGCAGGGAGCGATCGAACAGGCCGAAGAGATGGTGTGCACGGTCAAGTCACGCCGCGACCTGTTTGCCGAGGTCTGCCGGGTGATCCGCAGCCTGCACCCCTACGAGGTGCCGGAGATCCTCGCCACCCCGATGGCGGACGGCAACGCTGCCTATCTCGACTGGCTCGGGCGGGAGTTGCAGCCTGCCCGCGAGGTGTGAGGCCATGACGAGCGACCCTAAAAAACCGAGGCGCGGCCGCAGACGTGGCCGGGAGTTTTGCTGCCACTGCTGCAAACAGGAGCAGCCGTTCTGCTGGAACTGCACCTGCGGCTTCGAGATCTGCCCAAAATGCTTTGAGGAGAACAAGTGGGGCATGAGCAACGGCCCCACCTGGATCTGCCCGGATTGCGAGCGGATACATATGATGGAGTGAACAAGGTGGCCGGGCAAACGGACAAGGCAAGGGTTCCTCACCCGTGTTGTTGGTTTCTGCACAAATGTTGACCGACATCCTTCGCACATCGCGAAAGGAGAGTTTGTCTTTCGGCTTTGTCAGAACACGTCAGGGTCCACGTTTTGAATCAATAAGATATCGAATTGATTCAATTATTTAGATTCGATCTTTCTGGATATGATTATCGAAAATTGGCCTATTAACACTGTTCTGTCGCGGCGCGCGGCTTGGTCGTGTGTGATACCATAGAAATACAGAGGATGGTCAACATGAACGAAGATAACTTTCTTGGCTTCGGTAATTTTTCAGATGAGGATTTATTGGCAGCTTTGGATGCTGAGTCATACGAAGCTGCGCCTCATTTGTCGGGCCACATGGCGCGCGAGCTAATTTATGGGACCCTCGAATAATTTGATTATGCACCTAGCGACCACTTTACCGCTATGATTCAGCCAACGAGAGACAGGAGCCAGTTGGAACCCGACCGCTTTCGATCATCTTTCGGCCCGTCCTGCGG
>JAVEYP010000138.1:0-5916 GCA_034003445.1 Desulfobulbus sp. | reverse complement strand
CGGTTCGTACAGTGCTTGCAAAAATGCCCACGTGCCCGGTCACTGCACTCACCCGAGAATTATAATACACCTGGATGTTGGTATGCGCCGCCACCTGCTCCTTGAGCGAGCGCAGGTACATTGGCACCTGCTCGCCGTTCCAGGTCTGGAACAGGTGCAGGGCGTTACCGCCAAGCTGGGTCGACCTCTCCACCAGGTGGACGCGGAACCCCTGGTCCCCCAGGTTGAGGGCCGCAGTTATGCCGGCAACGCCACCGCCAATGATGAGCACAGAGGGCAGGATGGGGATGCGTAGCGGCTTGAGCGCAGTCAGGGTGGTGACCTTGCCAACGGCCATGCGCACTAGGTCCATGGCCTTGCGGGTGGCGGCCATGGGCTGCTGGCCGTGCACCCAGGCATTCTGGTTGCGAATGTTGGCCATCTCCACCAAGTATTCGTTTATGCCCGCAGACTTGAGCGTCCTCCGAAACAGTGGCTCGTGGGTGCGCGGCGTGCAAGCTGCGATCACGATGCGGTTGAGGCCGCGCTCGCGGATCTGCTGGACCATGCGGTCCTGAGTGTCCTGGGCACAGGTGAACAGGTTACGCTCCACGTGCACCACCTGCGGCAGGGTGGCGGCATAGGCCGCAACCTCCTCGACGTCGACCACACCCGCGATGTTGGTGCCACAGTGACAGATGAACACACCGATGCGCGGAGTATGGTCGCGCACGTCTTGCTCGACCGGGGGCTGGGCCGGCACAGTGCGGGTATGGCGGACCGGGGCGAGCAGGGCTGCGACACTGGCCGCCACGGCCGAACCACCGATCACTGACTGGGGAATGTCGCGCGGGCCGTTGAAGGCGCCGCAGGTGAACACGCCCTTTTTGCTAGTATGCACCGGCATAAAGGCCGAGATCGAGGCAAACCGGTCTGGGGTCATGCGGATGCCAATCCGGTCGGCTAGGCGCACCATGGAGTCCGGCGTCTCCAGGCCAACGGAGAGCACCACCAGGTCAAAGGTCTCCTCCACCTGCCGGCCCTGGACGCTGATCGTACGCAGCCGCAGATCGCCGCCACCCGCTGACTCAACCCCGTGCACGCGCGAGCGGACAAAGCGCACTCCGTAATCGTCGCGGGCGCGCTCAAAGTAGCGGTCGAACTCCTTGCCATGGGTGCGCATGTCCGTATAATAGATGACTACGTCCACCTCCGGGTCAGCCTCCTTGGCAGACATGGCCTCCTTGATGGCGTACATGCAGCAGATCGAGGAGCAGTACTCGTTATTGCAGTGGTTCTTGTCGCGACTGCCCACGCACTGCAGGAAGGCCATGCGGTGCACCGGCCGCCCGTCCGAGGGCCGCAAGAGCCGCCCCTCGGTGGGACCGCCAGGCGAGAGGTAGCGCTCGAACTGCAGTGAGGTGATGACGTTGGCCAGCACACCGTAACCCCAGATCTTTGCTGGACCGGGGTCAAACACCTGGAAGCCAAGCGCCATGACCACTGCGCCGACGCGGATCTCATGCTCGCGCTCAATCTCGTCAAAGCGGATCGCGCCCGGCGGGCAGATCTCGGCGCAGAGGCCGCAGGCATCCGGCTGGTTGAGGCGCAGACAGGTCTGCGGGTCGATCTGGTATTTAAAGGGTACGGCCTGCGGGTACTTGATGTAGATGGCCTTGCGTCTGACGACATTCGAGTTAAACGGCGCGTCGACGCTCTTTGGGCAGCAGCGGCTGCACTGGCCGCAGGCAATGCATTTGCTCACGTCCACGTAGCGGGGAGACTCGCGCACGCGTACGAAGAAATCACCGGCCTGGCCGGAGATGTCGATCACGCTTGCCAGGGTGAGGATGCGGATGTTCGGGTGGCGGCCGCACTCGACCAGTTTTGGGGCGATGATGCACATGGCGCAGTCGTTGGTCGGGAAGACCTTGTTGTACTGCGGCATGGCCCCGCCGATGGCCCCGGTCTTCTCCACCAAGTGGACAAAGTAGCCCGAGTCAGCCAGGTCAAGGGCGGCCTGCATGCCCGAGATGCCGCCGCCAATGATCATGACCGCACCGATCATGCTGCTTGCCTGCGCTGCGTTCGTTGTGCTAGCGCAAATCGTTTGTGTCGTTTCCGGGGCAAGGCGGTCAACGGTCATGTGCCGGTCTCCGGGTTCGTGATAAGGGAGCGGGCCACCATCTCCCAGAGAAACTCGACCTCGATGTTCAGGTTGAACTCCTGTTTAAGGGATTTTCCAATTTGGTCGTGGCAGTTGTGGCAGGCGGTGACCACCAACCGGGCCCCAGACTCGGCAATCTGACGCGCCTTGATACGGCCGTGAAAGACCCGCTCAGCTGCAAAGGGATAGGCCCAGGCGCCGCCGCCGGCCCCGCAGCAGTAGTTCTCCTCTCGGTCCGGGACAAGGTCCACGTACTTGCGGCAGCAAGCCTGCACCAGGGCACGACCCTCGTCAAAATAACCATGACCAAAGGTGCGCAGCGACTTGCGACCATAGTTGCACGAATCGTGGAAGGTAGTCAGGTGGTCGTGAATTGCGGGATTCACCCTGATCCGCCCCTGGTCGAGGTACTCAAGCAGCAGGTCAAACACCGAGTAGATGCGAAACTGTTGCAGCGATTCGGGGAACCAGCGTTCAAGCGCATAGCGGGTGGCATAGTAAGCGTGACCGCACTCGGGCAGGAGTAGGGCCTTGCAGTTGAGCCGCTCCATGTTGTCGATGATCCGCTTAGCGATCGTGCGCATGGCGCTGTAATCGCCCGTGTACAACCCCCAGTTGACCCCCTCCCAGTTCTCGGCGGGAATGGTCCAGGACTCGCCCGCGGCGCAGAAGATCCGCCACCACCAGAACAGGTTGTCGGGTTCGACAAAAGGGTCCTTGGAATTGACCGTGACCAGCAGGCGGGCACCGCGCACGTCCACCGGGGTGATAAAACCTGGGCAGCCGTCACCAGCCAGTTCTTGGCCCAGATCTGCCATCAGGGCGACGAAGTCGTCCTTGGGGATGCCGACGTTGTTGCCCCGCTCCAGACAAGTGATCACCCCTTTGCGGATGGGGTCTGGGACCTGCGAGCGGTCGCAGCTGGAGCGGATACGGCGGATCAGCTGGAGGATCTCCACATTCATCGGGCAGGCGCTCTCGCACTTGCCGCACAGGGTGCACTTCCATGGCCAGTCGGAGGCGAGCAGTTCCTCGTTGAGCCCGAGCATGGCCATGCGGACGATCTTGCGCGGGTCCAGGTCGTCGACTCCGGAAATCGGACAGGCACCGGCGCAGGAGCCGCAGGTCAGGCAGATGTCGGCAAAGGCCGGTGAGGTGTCGAGCAAATTTTCTATTGCGCCAAGGCGGGCCGGGGCCATGCCGGCAACCGGCCCGCTGATAGCAGCGACCGGTTCGGGCGAGATGCGCGGCGTGCGGCCGTACTTGTCGCAGAGCTGTTTGTAGTCGTGCCAGTGGATCAGGTAGCGACGGCCCGGCGCCTCTTGTGCAGGCAGGGTACCGGCGTTGATCCAGTTGCGGATGGTGTTGCGGTGCACGCCGAACTCTGTGGCGAGTTCGCTGACCTTGGCTTCGTAGATCATCGACAGACCGCTCCGGCGGCGAGGTGGTCACCTGCAGCGGCAAGCACGCGGTCGCAAGCCCAATCCACGGCCGCGGCCACCGCCGGCGACAGGCCGCAGTCGAGGCGCGGGTCCGGCGCGCCGGCCTGCACGACCAAGAGCAGCACGTCGACACCGGCCGCCTGCTGCAGCTCGTGCAGCAGGTTGACGTCTGGGAATTGATGCAATGAGAGGTCGGTGCGCTTGTTCGCAGGCAGTTGCCTGGGTGAGCGCTCGCAGAGTTCGCCCGGCCGCCGGCCCGGTTCGTTCACAGCGTCAATCACGATAAGCAGACCCGGCCGCAGGGCCGGCAGCAGAAGGTAGTCCAACAGGTGGTCGCGCAGGCCAGTGCCCACGTCCTCAACGCACATCCCGGACGGCAGATCGCGGCCACGCAGGGCATCGATCACCGTGGGACCAAAGCCGTCGTCACCGAGCAGGGTGTTGCCGCAGCCAAAAACAGCCACAACCGGCGCACACTCCTCAAAAACACTTTTGTGCGAATTGTGCATGGTCCTTGCACTATGCACTGCTTTCCGGCTGCTGTGCAAGCGGAAAAAAGACTGCCATACTTTTGACAACGCCTGCCTGAAAAAGGCTGACCTGTGACTGAACGTCCTGGCACCAGTGACAGGGCGGTGTTCAGGTCGTGACGCACGGCCTGGGCAGAGGCCTCAAAGACTGGGCACGGCTTTTCGTGAAGGTTTCGACGATGGTAACCGCGCAACCGGAAAAACCGCCCCAGGATCAGGATGACGGCCCGTTCCTTGTCCATGATGAGTACTCAATCCGTGCGCGCCGGCAGCGAACACCCAAACGCAGAGAGACGCCAAGTTCCAGGTCGCGCAGTTCTAATTGCGGCCAATTGTCAGGCGCCGGATCGCATGGTAGATTGAGTCGAACGGGCCCCCTCTGGCTGGCCACACCACTGCACCCCCACGAGGTTCTTATGCCATTTGTCGTTTGCTTCATCGGCTGGCACAATTCCGGCAAAACCACCTTGGTCAGCCGAGTGGTCGCTCTCCTCAAGGCCCGCGGTCACCGGGTGGCCGTCATCAAGTCGACCAAGGAGCAAGGCCTGCTCGGAGAACCGCCGCAGGCCGACACCGCACTCCACCGCCGGGCCGGCGCGGATGCGGTGGCGCTGGTCGCGCCAGACCAGTTCCTGCTGCGCACCGCACCACCCACAGAAGACCTGATGTCGCTCGTCCTCCGCTATTTCAACGACATGGACTTCGTTTTGGCCGAGGGATTCAAGCGCGCGACCAAGGTCATGAAGATCGAGGTGCGGCGGGACGCGCAAGCCCCGCTATTGTGCGAGCAGGTGGCGAACGTGGTTGGAGTGGTCACCGACCAGGCTGTGGATAAGGGCCTGGTCTTTGCCGTGGACGATATCGCCGCCCTCGTCGACTGGATCGAGGCGCAGCGCGCCGTAAGCCCGGAGGCCCGTCATGGCTGAATCGCTCCACTCACCCTCGGCCAAGGCCGGCCTGCCCCCGGGTGCCCTGGTGCATGTAGGCACCCAGCCGCACCCAGCCGGCCGCGTCAGCCTGATCAGCTACGGCGTGGACCGCTTTGCAGAGCGCGAGGTGCAGACTATTGACGACATCGATGCCGGCCGCACAGAGGGGGACATTGCCTGGGTGCACTGCGAGGGCCTCGACATCGCGCCTTTGCTGGAGGCCATTGGCACCCGTTTTCAAGTCCACCCGCTGGTGCTCGAGGATATTCTCAACACCCACCAGCGGCCCAAGTTTGAGGAGATGGACGACAACCTGTTCATCGTCCTCAAAACCCTGCATGCAGGCGGGGCGCTGGCCGTGCAGCATGAGCAGATCAGCATGCTTGTCTTCCCCGGCCTGCTTTTCACCTTTCGCGAACGCCAGGACGACCTGTTCGATGGCCTACGCCAACGGCTTGTTTATGGCCGAGGCCGCATCCGCACCCTGAACAGCGACTACCTTGCCTATGTAATCATGGACACAGTCGTGGATCGCTACTTCACCCTTACCGACACCCTGGAGAAAACCATCGAGGCCGTTGAGGAGCGGCTGCTCGGCAGGCCGCAACCGGAGACCTTTGCCACCATCCAGCGGCTGCGGCGGGAATTGGTCTTCATCCGCAAGGCGATCACGCCGCTGCGCGAGGTGCTCACCGCGCTCCTACGCAGTGACACGGAGCTGATCAGCGAAAAGACTGAACCGTACTTCCGCGATGTCTTCGACCACGTCATTCGCGTGATCGATACCATGGACTCGTATCGCGACCTGATCAACGGCATGCTCGAAATTTACCTGTCCAGTGTGAATAATCGCATGAACGAGGTCATGA
>JAVEYP010000137.1:0-5923 GCA_034003445.1 Desulfobulbus sp. | reverse complement strand
ATATCACATCTGCCTAATTTATCGATAAAAATCTAAAATTTACTGTACTTTTACTGCAGCTATTTTTCGAGGAACCCTAAAGAAGAAATGATAAAAAAAGATGAAATAATCGGAATCCGTGAGATCGGCACCTGGACGGATAAAACAATAATTGATTGGCTTAACAATCTAAAGCCAAAGTCTTAAAAATTCACTCCGCGCAACTCGTCACTCCGCGTAACTTGTAAATCACCGGATTCTAGCAGCATAACTACCGCACCCTCCTCCCTATTATTTCTATTTATTTCAGGGCATTAAAACCATCTCTCCGCAAATAAAATAACGGCCATTTTGCCTGTCAAAAATTGCCGGTCTATTTTCCCTGACAAAAAAACATCATAATCTCCCCAGAAAGCAATTGTTTTCAGGCAATGTCTGACGAGACATCTAACTGTTCCAATTATTTGTTACGCGGCAATGCTTATGCCGCATCGGAGAAAATGATGACCAAGAAGAATAATACCCAACTGGATCCTGATACCATATATGAAACCCTTAAATCGAAATACGACTTATTTTCTGATCCTAGCGGAATGCCGTTTGCCACCATCAAAGACAAGAACAATGAAACAGTTCCAACTCTTGACATTAAATTTATTCGTTCGGTTACAAGAAATATTCATAATCAAACTAACCGACCGCCATTATCCAATTTGGTGAAGAGCTACATCACCCTGCTGGAAGATGATGCTCTCAACGGTCCTATCAAAAAGGTATGGCTTCGATACGCATATGAAGAAAATATTATATACGTTGATACTGCAGATGAAAACGGTAACATCATCAAAATAACGGCAGGTGGACCAACTGTTATCCCTAAACAAGAGTGTCCAGAAGTATTTTATAAGACAAAGCGTACTCGCTCTCTTCCAATGCCAGATTTTGAAGGGAGCATAGAAGAGATCCTTCCATTTTTTCATTTAGAGAATCAACACAATATAGTTTTACTTCTGAGCTGCATGCTCAAGGCAATGATCCCCATAGGGGCTACCCCTCTGGTCAGCATCAATGGGCCTCAAAATACCGGGAAAACAATAAAGTCTCGCCTTACCAAAGACCTAATAGATCCGACTTCACCCTTGACAACAGGAACACCAAATTCAGAACGTCAATTATTTATATCCGCAATTAACTCTTATTGCCTAGCTTATGATAATCTATCTAGCCTCAATAGAACATTAAGCGACTTGTATTGTACTCTTGTTACAGGAGCTGGATATTGTACTCGTAAACTACATACAGACACAGACGAGATAATTTTTGATGGTAAAAGATTTTTAATAATGAATGGTATTCCAAATTTTTTATGGAGTCCAGACATATGTCAACGTTCAGTTTTTTTAGAAACAGCACCGATTCCAGCAGAAGAGCGTTTACCTGAAAATATCCTCCTTCATAAATGGGAAAAGGCAAAGCCCAGGATACTTGGTGGATTCTACAAGGCTGTATCAGTTGCTCTTCGCAATATTGAATATGTCAATTTGGACAGCTATAACAGGATGGCTGATTTCGAGCAATGGGTTGTGGCGGCTATCGACGCACTCCCTTTTACCCAAGAACAATTCCACCAAGCCTGCGAAGCAAATCGGGAACACATTAACGATGAAGCAATAGATGCTGACCCAGTTGCATCAGCAGTTGTAGCGATGATTGCACAGTGTTATCAATGGACGGGTACTGCTTCTCAATTGCTATATCAGCTTTCCCTATTTACCACTGATGCCATCAAACGTACTCACCTTTGGCCTGCTCAACCAAATAAATTGACCGAGAATCTGCGGCGTATGACAGTTTTTTTGGCTGAACGTTGCATTAAAATTGAATTTTACAAGTCAGGGGATCGGTACATCAAAATTTATTCTACTGCGCCACCTACCTTAATTTCACAATCAACTCCTGCTCCAGTTCTCCCCACATACTACGAGTAAGCCGAGCCTACGGATGCAACAGGCCTGATTTTTTCAGGCCTGTTGTCCTTTTTTTCGCCTCGAAAGCCAATATCTACAACCTTTGTAGGCCATGGTCAGTAGAGGCAAATGGTTTCAAGCTGAAAGGAAAACAGGGGCACTGGCCGTGGCAGACACCGATCTTGACATGCAACCAAAATCAGGAATAATGACGCCTGATGAGGTTGCTGCCTTCCTCAAAAAAAGCCAAAGCTGGGTGTATCAGCACTGGAAGGAATTAGGCGGCGCGAAGCTCGGGGGTTCTCTGTTTTTTCCATCGAAAGAGGACCTTTATGAGCGTTTATTCGGTAACAGGAAAGGGGTGGAGGTACGACTTCACCCACAAGGGGGTCAGGCACACGGAAGCCTGGTTCAAGACCAAAAAAGAGGCTCAACGAGCCGAGGCGTTAAAAAGGGAGGAGGTACTCAACCCGCCAGTGGTGGCGGAAGCAACGACAGACACGGGCTTTTTGGAACTCGTTAATCTTCGGCTTGACCATGTAAAAGCCTACAATTCAGCTTCACATTATAGGGATTATCGTTACATGGCTCGAAGATGGGTATCTTTGTGGGGAAAAATGGATTGCAATGATGTCACATCTTCCATGATTGAAAAGTTTGTCTTGAAGAGAAATAAAATTTCAGCTTATACGGCAAATAAAGAAATTCGTTATCTTCGGGCTACTTTTAATTTCGGCAAGAAGAAAAAGTTGATTAACTGCAATCCTGTAGATGGAATTGATTTTTTACCAATCAACAAAAAAGTTAAATATGTACCGAATATTGAAGATATAGAGAAAGTTATCCGATCAGCCGATTCAGGGACTCAAGATTATTTAATTGCCCTCTGCGATACGATGGCTAGGGTTGGTGAAATAAATCAACTCTGCTGGAGTGATGTTGAATTGGATAAACGGTATTTGGTGCTTTACACAAGAAAGAAAAAGGGAGGCCATCGTACCCCGCGCAAGGTTCCTATGACTGATCGTCTTTTTGCAATATTAAGAAGACGATTTTCAGAAAGGAATTTAGACTATCCATGGGTTTTTTGGCATAGTTACTATGAACAAAAAACACAAACCCGTAAAGTCGGTCCGTATGACTACCGAAAACGACTTTTGAAAAGTTTGTGCGAGAAAGCGGGGGTTGCTTTTTTCAGTTTCCACGCTCTCCGCCATGCGGGCGCAACCATCATGGAAAATAACAACGTTCCAATTGGCTCTATCCAGCGCCTCCTTGGTCACGAAAACCGCTCCACAACAGAAATTTACCTACACAGCCTCGGCACTGGTGAATTTGATGCCGTAAGAACCCTTGAGAGAGCAAGGCTCCTTTCTCACACAAAGTCTCACACGGAATAAAAAAGCACCTAGCCATTGCTGGCTAAGTGCTTGATTTCATGGAGCCGATATCCGGACTTGAACCGGAGACCTACTGATTACGAATCAGTCGCTCTACCAAACTGAGCTATATCGGCTGTGTTGGCGAAACGCCTTTACGGTCACTATTGAGGTTTCTTCCTGTAGCAATTTTATGGTAGGGTGTCAAGGCTATGAAACGTCTTTTCCCCTTGATTTTCGCTCTGTTGCTGCTCCCCGCCGGATCGTTTGGCGCAGGGGATGCGATCCCTGTCGGCACCTCTGGCTGCGCAGCCTGTCACGGCAACATCCGCCTCGACGCGGCCCACAGCCAGCCTTGCACCTCGTGCCACGACGGTCAGGCCAACGAACGTGAGCAGGAGGCAGCCCATGCCGGCCTCATCGCCCGACCGGCCCACCCGGACAACATGGGCCGGGCCTGCGGCACCTGCCACCCGGAGCAGGTCGCCCGCGCCAAACGCGGACGCCACTTTACCCTAGCCAACAAGATCAACGCGGTCCGCGCCCATTTCGGTGTCAGCGAACGCCTCGCCGGGCCAGCCACCATTCCTGTCGCCGAGCCGGCATCCTCGCCACAGGCCCTGGTCAACGATATGCTCCGCCGCCGTTGTCTGCGCTGCCACGTCTATGCCCCGGGTGACAACTACACCGCTGTTTCCCACGGCACCGGCTGCGCCGCCTGTCATCTCGCCTTTCAAAACGGCAGGCTGCAGGCCCACACCTTTATCCGGCCCGCGGACAAGCAATGCCTGAGCTGCCATTACGGCAACTACGTGGGCAGCGATTATCACGGCCGCTCCGAACACGACTACCACTGGGAATACCGCACCCCCTATGCGCCCACTGGCTACACGACTCGCCCCTATGGTGTGGAATATCGCGACCTGGTCCCGGACATCCACCAACAGCGCGGCCTGGTGTGCATCGACTGTCATCAGGACAGAGGCCACAACGCGACTTCACCCGTCCGCTGCAGAGACTGCCACGGCTGGCGGCCGGGACAGCTTGTGCCGGCGGTGCGCACGCTGAAGGCTGACGGCGGACTGCTGGTCCTCACCTCCGGAGCTGCCGGCAGGGTGCACCCGGTTCCGCCCATGCAGCATCCGGCGCACAAACAGTACGGCAAAACCGTTGCCTGCCAGGTCTGCCATGCGCAATGGGGCTTCAACGACTCGACCACCCACCTGCTCCTCTCCTACACGGACGATTTCGACCCATGGGAAGAGCTGACCGTGCAGGGCAGCTCCGAGATCGAATCCCTGCTCAGCCACAACCTGTACAGCGATGACGACGAGCGGCCGGCAGCGATGCGCGACGGCCTGACCGGCGAAATCCGTCCGGGCGCCTGGTTGCAGGGGTTTACCCAACGCCGCTCTGAGCAGCTGCTCATCGGCCGGGACACGGACGGAGTGATTAAGGTGTATCGTCCCATCCTTGACCTGCGCCTTTCCCTAGTCGACGAGGACGGCGACGCACTGTTCGACAACCTCACCGGCTCGGACAACGGCCTGCGCCCGTACACGCCCCACACCACCGGCCCGGCCGGTCTGTTCTACCTCGACCGTTTCCGGCACCTCCTGGAACCCTGACCGTCGCTCATGGCTGCCCTGCCCGCCTCGTGGCCAAGGTTCGTCCTGCTCTGTCTGCTTGTGCTGCTCGCCGCCATTGGCTTTGGCTGCGGCGAAAAAAAGGGAGCGCCGCCCGACAAACCCACCAAAGCGTCGAAAAAAAAGAGAGTGCCAGCAACCCAGCGACCGTACGTAATCAACGGCGTTACCTACACACCCATCCCTTCGGCACACGGTTACGTGGAGCGTGGCCTGGCCTCCTGGTACGGTCATCCCTTTCACGGCCGAAAAACCGCCAACAGCGAAACGTATAACATGTACGGCAACACCGCCGCGCACAAGACCCTGCCCATGGGCACCATCCTGCTGGTGAAAAATCTGGAAAACGGCCGGTCCACGGTGGTGCGCATCAACGACCGTGGCCCATTCGTTGATGAGCGGATCATCGACCTGACCCACGCCAAGGCGCGGGAGCTGGGCATCATCAACAATGGTACCTCCCGGGTGGAAATTGTCGCCTTGGCCACGCAGGAGCGAATTGTCGCCCAGGCCGCTCAGGAGCGTCAAGAAGCACCCACGACCTCCATCGCAGCGCGCAACGCCCCAGTAAAAGCGCGGGTGAAGGCAGCGCCGTTACCCGACTTTGACAAAGGAAACTTTTATGTGCAGGTGGGGGCGTTCGACGAGATCGAAAGTGCTAGGACTCTGGCCAGGGCCTTTGCCAAACGAGGACGGAATGTGGTCATCCAGCAATACCCGGCCGCAGGCATGAACCTCTACCGGGTGATGATCTTCGCCAGCCACAGTCTGGCCCAGGCGAAACGCTACGAAAAGGAACTCGAGACAGCCGGGTTCCGCTACGCCATGCTGCTGGCGCGCTGAGGGCTGATGGCGAGGCCGCGCACCGCTGCCATAAATTGGCAGATGAGGTTGTGGTCCTTGATGCCGGGCGCCCGCTCCAGTGCGGAGTTGGCGTCCACAGCCCAAGGTT
>JAVEYP010000136.1:0-5934 GCA_034003445.1 Desulfobulbus sp. | reverse complement strand
CGGGAGACGCCCAGCCGCTGCCGGGTGGTCGAATACACCGAGACGCACCACCGTCTGGCCCGCATCCTCAGCACCAAAGGGTTGGTCCTACCCGCCGCGGCACAGGAGGAGGCTGTCCAGGTGCTCACGGCAATGGCCTCGCTGGTCACGGTCCACTCAAGCATTCCAGGCACTGCTCACGCAGTGACCACGATCCCGGCCGATCCCCGGCCACGGGTGCATCTCCTTCCCCACACCACCGGCTTTCGCCTGGAGATCCTCGTCAGACCGCTGCACAGCGGCGGACCCTACCAGCGACCCGGCGAAGGGACGGTCAACCTGATGGCCGATGTCGAGGGACGCAGGTACCTGGCAGAGCGGGACCTGGAGGAGGAACGGCGGCGGGCCGGGTCCTTGGAGCGGAGCCTGCCCAGCCTGGCCGCACTGCCCGAATTGGACGGCCAGTGGTATGCCGGCACCCCTGAGGAGGCCCTGCAGGTGCTCGTCGAACTGCGCGAGGCCGTGGCGCGCGGTGAGGCCCTGGCAGAATGGCCCGAGGGTGAGAAGCTGAAGCTCGGCCAGCCGGTCTCGGCCGCTGACCTGCACCTGCGCCTGGGCAGCGCTGACCGCTGGTTCACGGTCGAGGGCGAACTGCGCCTGGACGACGAGCGTGTGCTGGGCATGCAGCAACTGCTCGAGCTGGTGCAGGCCACGCCCCATCGCTTTCTGCCTCTGGGCGACGGCGAGTTTGTCGTCCTCACCCGGGAACTCCGGCGACGGCTCGAGGAACTGGCCGCCTACGTGGAACGGCGGGGCCGAAAACTCACCCTGCATCCCCTGGCGGCGCTGGCCCTGGAAGACCTCACCGGGCAGGTCGGCACGCTCAACGCGGCCCCCGGCTGGCACGAACGGTTGGCACAGATGCGCGAGGCCCTGGCCCAGACGCCGTCGCCGCCCTCGACCCTCAAGGCCCGGCTGCGCGACTACCAGCAGGAAGGCTTCCAGTGGCTGGCGCGGCTCGCTCGTCTCGGTTTCGGCGCCTGCCTGGCCGACGATATGGGCCTGGGTAAGACCGTCCAGGCCCTAGCGGTCATTCTCCACTGCGCGGCCGAGGGGCCGACCCTGGTGGTCGCGCCCACCTCGGTCTGCGCCAACTGGCTGACCGAGGTTCAACGTTTCGCCCCCACGCTGCGGCTCGTGCCCTTCGGGGGCGCCGACCGCCAGGCGCAGCTGGCAGGTCTCGGCCCCTTCGACCTGGTGGTGGCCAGCTACGGCCTGCTTCACCAGGAAGCACCCCTGCTCACCGGGGTGATGTGGCAAACCGTGGTGCTGGACGAGGCCCAAGCTATCAAGAACGCGGCCACCAAGCGTTCGCAGGCGGCCATGCATCTCCAGGCGCAGTTCCGGCTCATCACCACCGGCACACCGGTCGAAAACCACTTGGGCGAGTTCTGGACCCTGTTCCGCTTCATAAACCCCGGCCTGCTCGGTTCCCGGGAGCGGTTCAACGAACGCTTCGCCGCGCCGATTGAGCGGCACAACGACCGCGAGGCCGGCCGCCGGCTGAAGAAACTCATCCAGCCCTTCATTCTTCGCCGTCTCAAGTCACAGGTGCTCGATGAACTGCCGCCGCGCACCGAGGTGCTCCTCGAGGTGGAGTTGGGCCCGGAGGAGAGTGCATTCTACGAGGCCCTGCGCAGACAGGCCCTGGAACGAATCGAGACCGAGGGCGGGGCGAGCGGCCACCAGCGGATGCGCATCCTGGCGGAGATCACCCGGCTGCGCCAGGCCTGCTGCCACCCACGACTGATCCTGCCGGAGAGCGACCTGCCCGGCGCCAAGCTCGCCCTGTTCGGCGAGGTGGTGGGAGAACTGCTCGACAACGGTCACAAGGCCCTGGTGTTCAGCCAGTTCGTTGGTCATCTCAAACTGATCCGCGCCTACCTGGACGAACGCGCCGTCCCTTATCGCTATCTTGACGGCTCCACCCCGCCACGGGAGCGGCAACGCGAGGTCAAGGCCTTTCAGGCCGGCCAGGGCGACCTCTTCCTCATCAGTCTGAAGGCGGGTGGCCTGGGCCTCAACCTGACCGCCGCCGACTACGTCATCCACATGGACCCCTGGTGGAACCCGGCGGTGGAAGATCAGGCCTCGGACCGGGCGCACCGCATCGGTCAGCAGCGGCCGGTAACCGTTTACCGGCTGGTGGCACGGAACACCATCGAGGAAAAGATCGTCAGCCTGCACGGCGAAAAGCGCGACCTCGCCGACAGCCTGCTCGAAGGCACGGACGCCAGCGCCCGCATCTCGGCCAAAGACCTGCTCCGGTTGATCCGCGAACCCTGATTCGGGCAGGAGCAGCCGCGCGACCCACTTTACCAATCCTTTGGTTGCCTGGTTCCCCGTGAAGAGGTATTCTCAAATTGCACTTGTTCCTGACAGTGCGTTGCTCCGCTCACCGGCGGAGGGGTCTCTCCTTCCCCTCTTCCGTTTTTCCCCGTAACCGCCAAACCCACTGGTCCACCCCGGGCCCAAACCCTGTCCCCCGACAGCCCCAACCACAGGAGAACACATGAGCCTATTCAGCACCATTCTTTCCAAACTCGGCTTTGGTAAAGAAGCCATTGCCCAGACCGAGACTCAGTCTGCGACCGAACCGGCAGCAGCCGCAGCGGGCACCGCACCGGCAGCCATGAGCCAGGTTGACGTGGTGGCCAAGCTTGAAGAAATGGCCAGCGCCAACCCGGAAAAACTCAACTGGAAGCAATCCATCGTCGACCTGCTGAAGCTGCTCGGCATGGACAGCAGCCTCACCGCTCGCAAGGAACTGGCCACCGAACTCGGCTGCCCAGCCGAAAAAATGGCTGATTCTGCTCAGATGAACATGTGGCTGCACAAGGCCGTGCTGCAGAAGGTGGCGGCAAATGGCGGCAACGTGCCGGCAGAGCTGCTCGACTAAAAAGCCCTCGTCCAACCTGCCTGTCCGAAGGGGCGGCGGCCTGCGGGTCGCCGCCCCTTTTTTTCTGTCGACACGGACCCTGCACCGGCTGCGCACAAAAAAAGCCGCTTCCTCACGGTAAGCGGCTTTTTTTGATCCTGCGGCCTGGGACTCGACCGAACCCGGGACTTATCCCAGGTACTCAAGCGCAATTTTCAGCATGCGACGTACCGGCTCGGCCGCGCCCCAGAGCAGCTGGTCGCCCACGGAAAAGGCGCTCAGGTACTCGGGTCCGAGGTTCATCTTGCGCAGTCGGCCCACCGGGATGTCCAGCGTGCCGGTCACCCGCGCCGGGGTCAGCTCCTTCAGAGTCTGTTCCTTGGTGTTTTCCACCAAGTAGACCCAATCGTTGTGGCCGGCAATGGCCTGTTCAATCTCGGCAAGCGGGATGTCTTGTTTCAGCTTGATGGTAAAGGCTTGGCTGTGGCAGCGCATGGAACTGATGCGCACGCAGCAGCCGTCAATGGGAATCTGGCCTGGGGCGAGCCCGAGAATCTTGTTCGTTTCGGTGATACCCTTCCACTCTTCGCGGGTCTGGCCATTGTCCATGGCCGTGTCGATCCAGGGGATGAGACTGCCGGCCAGCGGCGCGCCAAAGTTGCTGGTTGGAAACGACGGGTGGCGCAGGGTCTCGATCACGTTGCGGTCCAGGTCGTGAATGGTCGTGGCCGGATTGTCGAGCAGCTGCTCGGCGTTCTCGCCAACAAGCCGCATCTGGCTGATCAGCTCGCGCATGTTCTTCGCGCCCGCACCCGAGGCAGCCTGGTAGGTCTGGCTATTCACCCACTCCACCCAGCCGCGAGCAAACAGTCCGCCGAGCGCCATGAGCATCAAGCTGACCGTGCAGTTGCCGCCAATGTATTTCTTGATGCCCCGGGCCAGGGCCTCGTCGATGACCCGGCGGTTCACCGGGTCGAGCACGATCACCGCGTCGTCGTCCAGGCGCAGCTTGGAGGAGGCGTCGATCCAGTAGCCCTGCCAACCGCGGGTCATGAGCTGCGGGTAGACCTCACCGGTGTAGCTGCCGCCCTGGCAACTGAGGATGATGTCGTTGTCCGCCAGCAAGGCCGCATTGGTCGCGTCAAGCAGCTCGTAGACCGTGCCATTCACCTCGGGTCCGGCCTGGCCGGCCTGCGAGGTGGAAAAGAAACGGGGCTCGTAGCCCTGAAAATCGCCTTCCTGCCGCATCCGCTCCATGAGCACGGAGCCGACCATGCCGCGCCAACCAACAATACCAACTTTTTTCATGATCTTTTTTTATAAGGAAAGGGTTGCGCCTGAGCGGGAGTCGTCCAGGCGAAAATAGCAGCGTAACTCATCGGCGATCACCGGCGCTGCCGAATAAATCTGCAGCAGGTCGTCGGTCTCCCGGCCCGGATAGGTATCGGCACCGATGATGCAACAGATGCCCCTGTCGATAAACCGCTGCCGGGCGTCGCCAGCGAGCACCAGGTGGGTGGCCATGACCATCAAACCGACCGCGCCCGCCTCGCAGCAACGGTCCACGGTCTGCAGCATGGACCCGCCGGTGCGAATCATGTCGTCGCAGATGATCGCTGTCCGCCCCTTGACCGCGCCGGACAACTGGCCAACGATGGTCTTGTCAATGTCGAACCGGTCCTTGTTGGCGGCGGTGTGCGGACAGTCGAGCAGCCCGGCAAGGCGGGCCACCCGCTTGGAAAAGCCGTAGTCCGGCGACACGAGCACCGGGTCCTCTATGTGCAAATTACGGATATGCTCCGCGGCCAGCCGCTCGGTCCAGAGGTGACGAGTGCGCACCTCGCCGGAGTGGGCGTGCAGCACCGACTCGGAATGCAGGTCAATAAAAGCAACGTAGTCAGGCCGGGCGCGGAAAATCTGCCGGGTCCGGGTGATGCCCTTGGGGATCTCGCCGGAATTGGGCCTGGCCCGCTCCATGGTCGAGTAGCCCAGGTAGGGGATGACCACGTTCACCGACAAGGCGTTCCAATAACGGGCCCCGCTGATCAGGTCGATGAGCTCCTGGTGCGAGGTATCGTCCGGGGTGTTGGCAATGATCACCAGATCACAACCAGCAATGTCGCAGGGAAAGGCGTGATAGATCTCGCCATCGGCAAAGCTGCGGGTGGTCATCTCGGTCACCGGGATGTCCAGTTCTCGGCCCACCGCAGCGGCCATGGCGGTCGCCGAGTGGGTGCTGATCAGGATCATGTTGTTGCGTTCCGACATACCGCCCCTCCCTGCCGCTTGCTATGCGGCGAGTATTTCGCTGACGATGGCGTCTCCCATAGCTACGGTGGACACCGGTGTGACTCCGGGCGTGGCGATATCCGGGGTCATGATCTTCTTTTCAAGGATGGCCCCCACCGCTGTCTCGATGGCCGCAGCCGCCTCGTTCAGGCCCAGGCTGTACTTGAGCAGCATGGCCCCCGAGAGGATCTGGGCAATGGGGTTGGCGATGCCCTGACCGGCGATGTCCGGGGCCGAGCCGCCGGCCGGCTCGAACAGACCGAACTTCGAGCTGTTCAGGCTGGCCGAGGCGAGCATACCCATGGAGCCGGTGAGCATGCCGGCCTCGTCGCTGATGATGTCGCCGAACATGTTGCCGCAGAGCATCACGTCGAACTGGTGCGGGTCGCGCACCAGTTGCATGGTGGCGTTGTCGATGTAGATGTGATCCAGCTCCACGTCAGGGTAGTCACAAGCCACCTCCTTGACTACCTCGCGCCAGAAGACCATGGAGGTCAACACGTTGGCCTTATCCACCGAGGTCACCTTTTTCCGGCGCAGCCGCGCCGCCGCAAAGGCCATGTGGGCGATGCGCTCGATCTCCGAGCGCTTGTAGATCTTGGTATCCCAGGCTCTCTCGTCCGGACCGCTGCCCTCGCGGCCCTTGGGCTCGCCAAAGTAGATGCCCGAGGTCAGCTCGCGCACCACGAGGATATCAAAGCCGTTGCCGACAATGTCCGGCCGCAGCG
>JAVEYP010000135.1:0-5956 GCA_034003445.1 Desulfobulbus sp. | reverse complement strand
GCGAAAACAGGGCAGGACAGTGTTTACCACAGCCGATCAGGGGTCACTGGTTCTCGTCACCAACGGTACCGACCTGCGCCTCCTCCCCTTTACCGGGAACCCCGTGCAATTCCATGAACGGGACGGCCTGCTCGTCCGCGAAAAGTGACACTTGAAGGGCGCAGCCGGATGCGCTATTCTGATGTTTTGGTATCCTCCTCTTTCCTCTCCGGACCAATTTCGATGATCTCCTTTGGCAGAAAATGTCCCGCCTGCGGTAGCCGCCATGTTGTCGCCGCTGCCGACACAAGCCGGCCGGCCGGCTTCCCGGGCGCCAAACGCTTTGCCTGCGCCAACTGTGGCCAGCAACTGATCTGCCTACCGGGGCTCTCCTGCACCATTGAACAGCGACACCACCCGCGCCGGCGCCTGCCGCCCTTCTTCCTGGTCCGTATCCCCGGGCGGGCTAACCGGTTTGCCCACATCCACAATATCAGCGAGGGCGGCATCTGCTTTGCCAGTCCTGGCGACGCAATGATCACCGCAGACCACCTCTTCCTAGACCTCTACAACTGTAACGACGGTTCGTCGCTCGAGCGACTCCCCGCAGAAATTGTCTCCAATCGGGAATCGCGCCGGGAAATCAACGGCGTCAACACCACCATTATTACCACCTGTGCCCGGTTCACCACTCTGAACCGGGCACAGAAAAAGGTGCTGGATTCCTGCATCGTCCGTTACGGAACCGTCTAAGCTAAGAGGGATACAGGCTCAGACCTCGGTAAAGTCCGAGGGCTGGCGCTTGAGGTATTTCAGGAACTTCCCCTTCTCAATGCCGTTGATGTAGGCGTCCTCGCCGCTGATTTTTTTCTTTTCCACCAGCTCGAGCAGGGCGTCGTCCAAAGTTTGCATGCCGAACTTCTTGCCGGTCTGCATGGTCGAGGCGAGTTGATAGGTCTTGCCCTCGCGGATGAGGTTGCGCACCGCCGGCGTGCAAACAAGCACCTCCAGCGCCGCCACCCGGCCCTTGATGTCGATCCGCTTGAGCAGGGTCTGCGACACCACTGCTTTGAGGGCATCGGCCAGAGTAGAGCGCACCTGACCCTGCTGCTCGTGGGGGAAGATCTCGATCACGCGATCCACGGTTTTCATGGCGTTTAGGGTGTGCAGGGTCCCAAACACCAGATGACCGGTCATGGACGCCTCCAAGGCCAGAGCGATGGTTTCCAGGTCCCGCATCTCGCCCACCAAGATGATATCCGGGTCCTCGCGCAGGGCCCCGCGCAAGGCCGCCGAAAAACTCTTCGTGTGCGTGCCCACCTCGCGGTGATTGATGATGCAGCTCTGGCTGCGGTGGACAAACTCGATAGGGTCCTCAACCGTGATGATGTGATCCTTGCGAGTCTTATTGCACTCGTCGATTACCGCCGCCAGAGTGGTCGATTTACCTGAGCCGGTGGGCCCGGTGATCAGTACCAGCCCCTTAGAAAGGCTGGCCAGTCGGGAAACCACCTTGGGTAGGCCAAGCTGTTCGCAGGTGAGGATCTCGCTGGGAATCTCGCGGAACACCGAGCCAACACCGGATTTCTGCTGAAAAAAATTGCAGCGGTAGCGCGCCAGGCCGGGGATTTCGTAGGCGAAGTCCATGTCGCCGGTTTCTTCGAAGATCTTGATCTTGTCTTCCGGACAAATCTCATAGAGCATGCCCTTCAGCATCTCGTTCTCCAGCACCTTGAACTTGACCCGCTCCATATCGCCGCGAATCCGTAAAACCGGCTGCTGCCCGGCCATCATGTGAAGGTCCGAGGCACCCTCATCGTTCATCAACTTGAAAAAAGCATCTATCTGGGCCATACGTCATGCTCCTTAAATGTTCCACCAACACCCGTGCAATCGCTGCCCTCAGCGACATCCGACCAGTGTTGCCACCGTCTGCCCTGCGCCCTAGGGCGTGCCCCTTCGGGGGAGGCCTACTATCATCCCGTCCTGGCCGCTTCGGTCAGTGCAGACAGACGCTGTTGGGCCATTTCCACCTGCTGCGGCGAACAACCCCGCAGGCTGACCGCCAATCGGAAACACCGCTCGGCCTGCCGCTGCCGGCCCGCCAGCTGATGGATGGAACCGAGCAGCAGCGTAGCGGCGACATGCCCGCGCCGCAGTTTTAGGCAGCGGCGCACGGCCTTGAGCGCCCCATCCCGGCCGCCGTCGTACAGCAGGGCCCTGCCCAGTCGGTACCAATGATCCGGGTTAAAATTATCCAGGGCAAGGGCCTTACGGCACAGCGCCAAGCCAATTTCGCTCCCCTCTCCATGCTCCACATAGAGCAGCCCCAGCATGCTCATGCTGATGCTGTCCTGGGGAAAGAGCCGCAGCGCCCGCTGACAGGCGATGATCGCCTCCTCTGGACGCCCCGTTTCCAGGTAATTCCCTCCGAGCAGGCGAAAGAGGAGGAACTCACGCTCACTGCCGGGCAGCGAGCGCCACTTCTCGAGAATGGGTGTCGCCTGCTCGTGTCTGCCTAAGTCAGTGTACAGTCGAGCCAGCGAGGAAAACAACTCCTGCCGAGTCGCATCCTCGCCGGTCCGGACACCGAGCGCCCGCTCGAAACAGTCCAGAGCCAGCGCGTGCTGTCTCAGGGTCTGACTGACGTTGCCCATGTTAATCAGGGCCATGTAGTTGTCGGTTTCCTTGTCGAGCACCTCATGAAAGCAGGCCGCGGCCTGCCGCTTTTGGTTACATTCGACCAATGCCACACCCAGGCTGTTGGTCAAGTTCACGTCTCCAGGCATCCATTTTAGGCCGCGCCGGTATTCCCTGATGGCCGCGCGGTAGTCACCCTCCTCGAAAAAAACGTCACCGCTGATGTTGAGTGTCAGAAAATCGAAAAAAACCACGCTGCCTGAATCAAAAAACGATGCGTGCAGTAACGCTTTCAAACAATTGCCGGGCACATCGGCCCGGGCGAAGTCGAGACAAGGCCAAGAGGCGACACCGACCGAGCCAATGGCAACCACGCCCTCCTGCAGGCAGGCTGTTTGTACCCAGTCGATGTACTGGCGGATCGTTTGTTCCTCCGGCCGGTCAAACAACACCATGGCCAGGTTGTCGGCCATGCCGATATATTTGGCTGTCCCCTGGGCCAAGGTTTCGAGGCATTGTTCCAGCGCGGAGGTGGCATCCGTCAACGGTTGCAAGGACAGCGCCACAAGGGTGAACGCGGGCCGGTTGCGCCAGGCCTTTTTCAGTTTCGAAAGCAAATCAGCCGCTGACAGCTGAAAAAGATGCTCGTGCCTTTCATCCGCTGCATCGATGTCGCAGATGCCGAATGGTCCGCGTTTTTCGGCGATGACCAGGGCTCGCCATAATCTTTCCAGGTCTTCAGCCCCCTGGGGGCTGGCACCGCGCACAGCGGCAAAGCCGATCTGCGCGGTGGGCTGTCCTTCCTGCTTCAATTGATGCTGAAGGTAATGGGCAGCCCTCAGCGCTTGTTCTCTGTCGCGAACCTCACGGACGATACCAAACACGCCAAAGCCGAAGGAAAAACAAAGTCCATGGGTCAGGACCTGCAGAAGATCAGCAATCTCCTTATTTTTTTGAAAAGTCGCCCCAGCCGATCGGCGTTTCACGGGGGTGTTGAGGAGAAAGAAGCACAGCTTGGTCCCAGCCACCGCCTCCTGGAAAAACAACTCGGTCGCACGCCGGTTGAACAATTCGGTGTCAACATCGACATACGCCAGCCGAATAGTCTCGAATCGCGCGACCAGGCTTTGCTGCAGAGTACGCAGCCAGACCGGCGACATCTTTTTCAGCAGGGCCGGGACGACTTCACTGACAGCGACAATGACCCTTTCACCCGAGGGCAACACAAGGGGCAGAAGCAACTGCTTGTCGAGCAGTTGCGCCTCGATAATCTCGATTGTTTCCGTACTGGTGGTCGTCAGCGCGCCCATCGAGTGACGCAGGGGTTGCAGGGAAGCGTCAGCGGCAACGACACAGAAACTGACCACAGCAGGCATGGGCAGGCAGCGTTGCACCTCCTGCGCCATCGGTTCAGCTAGGACAGAGAGGTCATCAAGACAAAGCATGGTCCTACAGCCACCTTGCGCAAAGGTTCATGTCTCGGCGGACAGGGCCGCCACTAGACTCTCGACAAGCAGATCGATTTCGTTCTCCGCCACGGTCCGCATGTCGAGGAGCAAACGGTCCTCTTCTACCCGGCCGACCACAGGCATCGGCGCATGTCGCAGTCGCTCTTCCAGCAAGTGGATTTTCATCGTCTCCGGTTGGACTGCCACCGCCCAACTGGCAATGCTTTGTTCCGGCATGGCGCCGCCGCCAACGCGGGCATCGACCGAGAGCAGAGTCAGGCCACAGGAGGGAGCTAACCGTTCCTGCAAGCGTGCCAGGCAGAACCGAGCCCGACGGGCTACCTCTTCCGCCGGTTCAATGATCATCGCCAAGGTGGGGATTTCGCGCAGCGCGCGGGCTTCATCCAGGTAAAGACGGAGCACGGCCTCCAGGGCGGCCAGGGTGAATTTATCGATGCGGAGTGCCCTGTTCAATGGGTTTTTCTTTATCCTGCCAATAAATTCGCTTTTTCCAAGAAGAATCCCGGCTTGTGGACCGCCGAGCAATTTGTCACCGCTGATAGTGACGATATCCATGCCGCTGCCGACGACCTGCCTCACGGTCGGTTCCCTGGCCAGTCCAAAACGACTCAGGTCAACCAGGCAGCCGGACCCAAGATCCTCCATAACGGGAATGGCGTGCTCCTGGCCCAGCTGCACCAAGTCATTGTTGGCCACCTCGCTGGTAAACCCGATAATGCGAAAATTACTGCTGTGCACACGAAGAATAAGTGCGGTCCGCTCGCTGATGGCCTCCTGATAATCCCGGAGGTGAGTGCGGTTGGTGGTGCCTACCTCGACAAGGCGGGCACCGCTAGCCTTCATGATATCGGGAATGCGGAAAGAACCGCCGATTTCTACTAGTTGTCCGCGGGAGACAATCACCTCCCTGTCTTTTGCCAGGGTTCCCAGGGCGATGAGCACGGCAGCAGCATTATTATTGACCACCAGGGCATCTTCCGCCCCCGTCAATTCGCAGAGCACATCGGTCACGCTGTCGTAGCGCGACCCCCGACGGCCGGTAGACAGGTTGAACTCGAGGTTTGAGTAGCGCCGGGCGACCACGGCCAGTTTATCAGTGGCCGACAGCGGTAGTCGAGACCGACCCAGATTAGTATGCACAATGACCCCTGTGGCGTTGATGACCCTGGTGAGCCGCGACTTGTTATACTCGCCCACAAAGGTAACCAATCCTGCCATCAGGACATCACGGTTCCTGGGCGACAACTCGTCGTACTCACCGGAGAGAACAGCCTTCCGATAGGAATCAAGATATAGGCGGGTGCAGTGTTTCAAGCGAGACAACGGGACGTCCGCGAGCGACTCAGACTGGCCGAGAGTTGCCAAACATTCGAGGATGTTGGGTATATTTTTCAGTATTTGCGTACGCTTCTCCATCTCCTTCTCCGGTTGCAGCGATGAGTGGCGAATGGTCGAACGAAAAATAATAATTCGGCTAAAGTTCCGTTATCTTAGGTTATCTTAGCTTAAAAAAGCAAAGGAAAAATAATGTCATTTCAATTGGTTTGCCTGGAAAAAGAAAAAGACCTTTGTCAGCAAAATTTGTGGGGAGCTTTTTGACGATGTGATCCAGAACCTGAGCCCTGGAAGAGGTGAAGAAGTGGGTAGCGGCCGCCCAGTCACGCTTGCCCCTTCAAAAAATGCAGAAGTTTTTTTGATTTTTCCTCGGGAAAGCCCCCTGAACTAAACAACCACCAGCTGAAAGCTGGTGGTTTTGCCTAATATGGTGAAAGCACGGATACGGGTCATCAAAGCCTGTTGCAAAACCAATGCAGTAAAATTAATAATATATAGTGGGTATGCAGTTTGCTCAACTACACACCATCTGT
>JAVEYP010000134.1:0-6020 GCA_034003445.1 Desulfobulbus sp. | reverse complement strand
CCACGATTCTGCGTTTGATCCTCGACACGGCCACCACCGAAACAACCGTAATCAACCTCTGCTTTGCCCTGCTCTTTTTCACGGCTATGATCATCGCTGACCGTCTGCTTCCGGGAATATGGAAAACCACCATGATCGTCTGGGCAATTATTGTCGGCAGCATCTGTTATCTGTTCCTGGTTCCCCCGGAAGTATGGCGTGACCGAGGCCACCTTGGGCTTATGTCCAACGTTTTTACCGATTTCACCACCACCCTGATCTGGGAGCCCGGTCTGTTGATTTCGTTTCTGATTTGTTTCGTGGCGCTTTCCATCAACGACCTTGGCTCTATTCAAGCGGTTGGGCGCCTCATCAAGCCCCCAACCATGGAAGGCCGGGTCACGGCCGGTATCACCCTCAGCGGACTCAGCAACATGCTGGCCGGGTTTTTTGGGGTGATCGGACCTGTGAACTTTTCATTAAGTTCAGGGATCATTGCCGCTAACGGGAACGCTTCACGCTTCACTTTGATCCCCACCAGCCTGGTCTTGCTGGCCATGGCTTTCTTACCGGGGGTGGTCGCCTTTTCCTGGAACGTGCCTTCCGTTGTCGTGGGAATTATTCTTCTGTACATCATGTGCTCACAACTCGCCGCCGGTTTGCTGGTGGCCTTTGGGGGGGAAGGGTTCTCGTTTCAGGATGGCATGATCATTGGTGTTCCCATCATGGTGAGCATCCTGATCTCCTACCTTCCCGCAGGCGCCAAGGCTGCCTTACCCCCTTTGATGATGCCGATATTCGGTAATGGCTTTGTCATGGGCGTGCTGGCGGTTTTGCTCCTGGAGCACATTGTCTATCGCAATAAAAATACGCAGCCTGCCTAATTCCTGGGAGTTGGGCCGCTTACCAGGAGTCGTCGGAAAAAAAATCGCTGCCCGCTGCGGTGGCGAGGGGGTTGTCGACAGCGGCCCGGGGGAGATTGACGCTGTCGCTCGACTGGCAATGGCTGAGCGGCAGGACGGGTGGGGCGCGGCCCTGTTCAGTGAATGCTAGATCTTGTCCTGAGCGGGCCGCAGGTGCTGCCGGAGACGTTTATGGAGGCGTTATCATGACAAAAAACACCAATTTTAACGAGGAACACTGCCCGCACGCGGTTGTCTGTGATCGGTGTGGCTCGTCCATCTACCTGGAAAAAGTGTATCTTTCGCCGGCGGGCACGCTGTGCGGCAGGTGCATGTTCCGGCTCTGGTTCGTCCGGCTGTTTGCCGGGCGTTCCTGAGCAAATCGGAGGCGGTTCATGCAACCAACCATTCGACGATGGCTGCGACCCGCGGCCTGGCTGATCGGCCTGGCCGTGCTGGCCTTGGTGATCTTTTTTGCTTGGCGCTACGTCCGGCCCACCGGGCTGGCCGAGGGAATGGCAGCCGGCAACGGTCGTATCGAAGCAGTGGAGATCGACATTGCTGCCAAGTACGGCGGCCGCATCCGCGAGATCCTGGTGAACGAGGGCGATTTCGTCACTGCTGGCCAGGAACTCGCCCGGCTAGACAGTCAGCAACTGGACGCTCAACTGCGTGAGGCCCGTGCCCAGCACGAGCAGACGCGCATTGCCGTGGAAACCAGTCGCAGCAGGGTGGCGCAGCGGCAGAGCGAGAAAGAGGCCGCAGAAGCGGTGGTGGCCCAGCGCAAGGCCGAGCTGGAAGCCGCACGCAAACGGCTGGACCGGTACGAGGTGCTCTCTCGCAAGGGCGCCACCTCGGTGCAGGATCTGGACGACTACCGTGCCTCGTTCCTGGGCAGCCAGGCGGCCATCAGTGCCGCCCAGGCTCAGGTAGCGGCGGCTGAGGCGGCCATCACCACCGCTCGTTCCGAGCTGCTTGAATCCCAGTCCAAGGTGAGTGCCGTGGCCGCGACCATTGAGCGACTGCTGGCAGACATCGACGACACCCGACTGCGGGCTCCTTGCGGTGGGCGTATCCAGTACCGCATCGCTCAGCCCGGAGAGGTGGTCGGTAATGGAGGCCGGGTGCTCAACCTGGTTGACCTGGCGGACGTGCACATGACCTTTTTCCTGCCCACCGCCGACGCCGGAAAACTGGCCATCGGCAGCGAGGCTCGGCTGGTGTTCGACGCCGCCCCCGAGCTCGTTATTCCGGCGAGCATCTCGTTCGTCGCGGACGTTGCTCAGTTCACCCCCAAGACCGTGGAAACCGCCAGTGAGCGGCAGAAGCTGATGTTCCGCGTCAAGGCCCGGATTGACCCGGACCTGCTCCGCCAGCACATGCGCTACGTCAAGACCGGCCTGCCGGGCATGGCCTACGTGCGCGTTGACCCGCACGCCCAATGGCCGGCGGAGTTGCAGGTTCGGTTACCCTAAGGATATGGCTGTGGATGCTGGTGACAGGAAAGCAGCCGTTGTCCGCCTGACAGGGGTGAGCCTGCGTTACGGCGACACCCGGGCTCTGGACTGCATCGACCTGGAGGTGCCGACCGGACGCATGGTCGGCCTGATCGGCCCGGATGGGGTGGGCAAGTCGAGCCTCATGGCCCTAGTGGCAGGGGCGCGCGTCATCCAGGCCGGCCAGGTCGAGGTGTTTGGCGGTCCTATGGACTCAGCCCGTCACCGGGACACGGTCGGTCCGCGCATCGCCTACATGCCCCAGGGACTCGGCAAAAACCTCTACCCAACTCTGTCGGTGGAGGAGAACCTGCAGTTCTTCGGCAGACTATTCGGTCACGACGCGACCGAACGGCGTCAGCGGATTGATCAGTTGACCGCGGCCACCGGGCTACACCCCTTTCTCGAGCGGCCGGCGGGCAAGCTGTCCGGAGGCATGAAGCAGAAACTCGGCCTCTGCTGCGCCCTCATCCACGACCCGGACCTGCTCATCCTCGACGAGCCGACCACCGGCGTCGACCCGCTCGCTCGCAGCCAGTTTTGGGATCTGATCAGCCGCATCCGGGAGGATCGGCCCGGCATGAGCGTGTTTGTCGCCACGGCCTACATGGAGGAGGCTCAGCGCTTCGACTGGCTGGTTGCTCTAGACGCCGGTCACATCCTAGCCACTGGCACGCCTGCTGAACTGCGTGCACGGACCGGTGCCGATAGCCTGGAACAGGCCTTTATTGGACTGTTGCCCGAAGAGCGGCGGCGCGGCCACCGGGCGGTGACCATCCCACCGCTGGCTGCGGATGCAGAGACCGAGGTGGCCATCGAGGCCCGCGACCTGACCAAGCGCTTCGGAAACTTCACCGCTGTGGATCATGTGAGTTTCCGCATTCGTCGCGGCGAGATTTTTGGGTTCCTCGGCTCCAACGGTTGCGGCAAGACCACCACCATGAAGATGCTCACCGGCCTCCTGCCAGCGAGCGAAGGCCAGGCTTGGCTGTTCGGCCGCGAGGTCGACCCGCAGGACATTGCCGGCCGTCGACGGGTGGGCTATATGTCCCAGGCCTTCTCGCTTTACAGCGAGCTGACCGTTCGCCAGAACCTGGTGCTGCATGCCCGTCTGTTCCAGGTGGAGGAGACCGACATCCCGGCCCGGGTGGCGGAGATGGTGGAGCGGTTCGGGCTTGCCGGTATGCTGGACAGCCTGCCCGATACCTTGCCGCTCGGCCAACGCCAGCGGCTGTCCTTGGCCGTGGCCATGATCCACCGGCCGGAGCTGCTCATTCTCGATGAGCCGACCTCGGGCGTGGATCCGATCGCCCGTGACACCTTCTGGCAGTTGATGATCGACCTGGCCCGCCAGGACCGTGTGACCATCTTTATTTCCACGCATTTCATGAACGAGGCCATGCGTTGCGACCGCATCTCGTTGATGCACGCCGGCCAGGTACTGGCTAGCGACGAGCCGCTCGTGTTGCAACGACGGAAGGGGACAGCGACCCTGGAGGAGGCCTTTATCAGCTACCTCGAAGAGGCTGGCGCAGAGGACGAGGAGCAGCCGGTAACGGACGGAGGACCCCCTCCTTCCCCTGTTGCAAGTACCGCCCCTCGTCCGCGCGCGTCATCTGCGCCCGACCGCAGGTTTAGCCCTGCACGGGCGCTCAGTTACGCTCGGCGCGAGGCCCTGGAACTGCGTCGCGACCCGGTGCGCCTTACCCTGGCCCTGCTCGGCACGGTCATTTTGCTGTTTATCATGGGCTACGGCATCAGCATGGATGTGGAGGATCTGCGCTTTGCCGTGCTCGATCGCGATCAGAGCAGCCTGAGCCGTAGCTATACCCTCAGCTTGAGCGGTTCCCGCTACTTTGTGGAGCAGCCACCGATCACGGATTACCAAGAGCTGGACCGGCGCATGCGCAGTGGCGAGCTGTCGCTGGCCATTGAGATCCCGTTCGGCTACGGCCGCGACCTGCAGCGCGGCCGGCCCGTGTCGATTGGCGCCTGGATCGACGGTGCCATGCCCCAACGCGGCGAGACGGTGCGCGGCTACGTGCAGGGCATGCATCAGCACTGGCTGGCCGAGACGGCCAAGAGTCGCCTCGGGCAGACTGCCGCGGCCGCCGCCTCAGTGGAGACTCGCTTTCGCTACAACCCGGACGTGGAGAGCTTGCCGGCCATGGTTCCGGCAGTGATTCCGCTGCTCCTTTTGATGATACCGGCCATGCTCACTGCCCTGTCGGTGGTGCGTGAAAAGGAGATGGGCTCGATCATTAACCTGTATGTCACCCCGGTGCGCCGCAGCGAGTTCCTGTTGGGCAAGCAACTGCCTTACCTGGTGCTGGCAATGGCTAATTTCCTCCTCCTCACCGGGCTTGCAGTCACCGTATTCGGGGTGCCACTCACTGGCAGTTTCCCTGCGCTTTTCGTTGCGGCCCTAATCTTTACTCTGTTTGCCACTGGTTTTGGCCTGTTCGTCTCGGTGTTCACCCGCAGCCAGATCGCCGCCATCTTCGCCACCATGGTCGGCACTATCCTGCCGGTGGTGCAGTTCGCCGGCGTGATCACCCCGGTCAGTTCGCTCCAGGGAGCGGGGAGGGTGATCGGCAAGTTCTACCCTGCAACGCATATGCTCGTCATCAGCCGCGGTGTGTTCAGCAAGGCGCTTGGGTTTGCTGACCTGACGACCCAGTTTGCCGCGATGTCCGCGGCGGTGCCGGTGATTTTGGTGCTCGCCATTTTTTTGCTCGCCAAGCAGGAGCGCTGAGATGGTACGCCTTGGTACTATCTACCGGTTGGGGGTGAAGGAACTGTGGAGCCTGTGGCGTGACCCGATCATGCTTGTTTTGATCGTGTACGCCTTCACTGTGGCGATCTATTTGGCCGGCACCGCCGTGCCTGACTCGGTCAGCCGAGTCGCGTTGGCCGTGGTCGACGAGGACGACTCGCCGCTGTCGGCGCGCATCGTCGCCGCCTTTTATCCGCCCCATTTTTTGCCACCAACGCTGATCAGGCTCGACCAGGTTGACCCGGGCATGGACGCCGGCCGCTACACCTTTGTGCTCGATATCCGGCCCGGGTTCCAGCGGGACGTTCTTGCCGGTCGTTCGCCGGCGATGCAGCTGAGCGTCGATGCCACCCGCATGAGCCAGGCCTTCACAGGCAGCAGCTATATCCAGCAGATCGTGCTCCTCGAGGTGGATGAATTTGTGCGGCGGGTGCAGGGCGGCCCCGGACCGCCTGTGGATTTGGTCCTGCGCGCCCGGTTCAACCCCAACCTCACTCAGGCCTGGTTCGGCTCGCTGATGGAGTTGATCAGCATGGTCACCATGCTTTCCATCATCCTCACCGGAGCCGCGCTCATCCGCGAGCGGGAGCACGGGACCATCGAGCACCTGTTGGTCATGCCGGTCACCCCGGCCGAGATCATGCTCGCCAAGGTCTGGGCCATGGGCCTGGTGGTGCTGGTGGCAACCGGCCTGTCGCTCCTTTTCGTGCTCCAGGGGGTGCTGCGCGTGCCCATCGAGGGGTCCCCGACCCTGTTTCTTCTCTGCACCGTGCTCCACCTGTTCGCCACCACTTCGCTGGGTATCTTCCTCGCCACACTGGCCCGCTCAATGCCCCAGTTCGGCCTGCTTATCGTGCTCGTGCTGCT
>JAVEYP010000133.1:0-6054 GCA_034003445.1 Desulfobulbus sp. | reverse complement strand
CGTGCTCACGCTGCTCGTCCCCCCGGCTCAGGTGGTCGCGGTTGACGACTCGGTCCCCTCTGCCGGACCGGAGGAGCCGAATCTCACCTCGCCTCTGTCTTGGTGGGAGCGACTGGCCATGGGCGTGAACGGTGTGGACGGCCTCGTTGTCCTGGATCAGGGCGCGGGCGGCCCGCGCGAACTGGCTCGTGAGGTGCGCTTATCGGGCAGCGTGGCCAGGGGCACCGTCACCTACGCCTTGGACTTCCGTTCCGGCTCAAAACGCGGCCACCTGCAGGCCCAGGGCTTTGTCAATCTGCCGACAATCAGCCAGTCCTTTCTCGACGAGCTCGTTTCTCGTACCAATATCTCTGTCCAGGACCTGGACCTTGCTCCTTTCCTCGACCTCGCCGCTTCTCGGGGTTCCTGGCCCACCGGCGAAGGGACGCTCAACGCCACCTTGCATGTGTCCACCGCCGGCCTTGAGGAGGTGAAACTGCAGGGCGATGTGGCCCTGCGTGCACTGCATCTTGAGGGCGGGTGGCTCGGTGCAGATCGCCCGGCCCTGGACGCACTTTCGGCTAGTTTTCACGGGACTCGCAGTCGCAAGGAGGGGTGGCGGTTTGAGAACCTGCGGGTCGACTCGGAACCGCTTCGGCTGCAGGGACAGGGACAGTTGAATAGTCGCAGCGTCGACCTGAGCGCCTCCGGAACCGTGCATCTGCCAGTGGTGGCGGCGCAGTTGCCTCATTTGCTTGCTCTGCATCAGGATACGGTGGTTCGTGAGGGCGTGCTCGATTTTTCCGTCTCTGCCTCTGGCCGGCCGGAGGATCTGCAGGCCAGGGCTGCATGGCGGGCCCATCGCCTTCGGGCAGTGCACAAAGGCCAGCATTTCAGCTGGGACGCACCGCTTATGCTCTCGGCCGAGATCGAGCATCGCCAGGGCGTGACCCGTGCCCGGGACATCCGTTTGCACACTCCGTACCTGCAGGGCGCGGGCCGGGGTGGAGTCGAGGATTTTACCTTCGAGGCTAGCGCAGACCTGCAGCAGATGTCCCAAGAGTTGGAAAAGCTGTTCGTGCTACCGTACAGCGGCAGGGGCAAGATGCAGTGGTACGGTTCCTCCCGCCGGGAACAGGACGGCACCTTCCGGCTCAGCAGCCGCATTGATGTGGGCGGGCTGGCGGTCTTCAAGGATGGCCGAATAGTAATGCCGGACTATGATTTTTTTTTGGAAAGTGAGATCGCCACCGCGCCGGGCTTTGTTCGTAACCGACGCCTGACCGGGCTGCAGGCGCGGACGATCTTCTGGCCGGGACAACTGAGTCTGACTCTTGGGAACATCGACAAGCAAACGGCCGGCCTGCAGGCAGCGCTGAGCGTCGACGGCATCCTCAGTCTCGAACGCACAGGCCTGTTGCTGCACAGGTTCGAACCGGGTGGGCTACCACCACTTCGTGGTCGGCTCGCGTTTGCTGGCAAAGGGGCCATCAGCGGTCAGCGCCTGGTGGTAGAGGAACTGAACGGCCAGGTGGACGGTCTGGCGGTACAGAGCGGTCGGTTCGACTACCAGCCGCCGGAGTTCACCTTCGGGCTGGAGCCCCGCGGCTTGGCCGGCCGGGAGGCAGTCACTGTTCGACAATTGGTGGTCGCCGCCAATTGGCGTGAATTGGCGGAACAGGACCGGGCCGTGGCCATCGTCGACTACGGGCGCGGTCTACTCGACCTGCGTCACCTGGCTATCCGCATTGGTGGGCTGAGCGCTCGCGGTGGCCTGCATGTCGGTGACTGGCGCCAGCCGGAGCCCGATCTGGCCGCGGAGATCGACCTGGTTGGTGAGGCCGGGCCGCTGGCCGACTTGGGCCGAGCGGGGGGGTTTTTTGCCGAAGACATGCAGGCGCGGGGGCAGGTGCGGGCCGGGATAGCCGTTGTTGCCGGCAAGGACCAGCCGCAGCGGACCGACCTGGATGTACAGATAGATGACGTTGAGCTGCTGCAGGCAGGGCAACGTGTTTTTCGTGACCGACAGCTGCGCTGCGAGTTGAGGAGCGAAGGAGTGTTCGGCACGGACCAGGATGTGCGGATTTTGGCCTTCCAGCTGCACTCCACGCCGCTGCAGGCGGAAGGGGCGGGACGAATGACCGGGGGCGGCGCAACCGTGCTCGAACTGAGCGGTAGCTTGACACCTGATCTTGCCCTGCTGAGCGACCCGCTGACCGCGACTATCGGTCAGCGAGTACGCCTCAGCGGCAGACGACCGGCCGAGTTCCGACTGAGCTGGCCGCTGGAGCGGCCAATGCGCCTTGACCGGATCGCGCTGAGCACGACCCTGCAGGCCGAGACGATGCAGTTTCGTTCCATCGGTCTACGCAGCATTGATCTCCCCGTGGACATCGGCAAGGGTAGCCTGCGGGCGCTCATTGCCGGCGATCTTTACGCGGGTCGGATTGCCCTGCAGCCGAGCTGGCAGTTTTCCCGCATACCGCCGCAGATCACTATCCCGCCGAACGCCCGCGCGCTAGTCGGTGTCGATGTGCAGTCGCCCCTGTCAAGTGGCCTACTGGTGTATGTCCACCCATTGTTTGGTTCGCTGACCAGGGCCGAGGGCTCGGTCGACTTGCGCCTCGATGCCTTCCAATGGCCCCTGCAGAAAGGGGCAGCGGGTCGTCCGAGCTTTGCTGTCACCCTCGGCCTCAATGAACTCCGCCTGCAGCCGGCCCAGGAGACAGCAGCAGCGCTGCGACTCGCCGGGCTGGATCGACAGGCTCTGGAGTTGCTCAGCCGCGAACTCTCCTGTCAGGGTCGAGATGGTCGCATCCGCTGCACACCGTTACGGTTGCGCAGCGGTGCAACGGAGATGCGGCTCAGCGGTGTCAGCGGCATGGACGGGGCCCTCGACTACCGCCTGGAGCTGCCTGCGACCAGGCAGCTGGTGGGCGAGCAGGGGGCAGCCTTGCTGCGGAGTGTTAACGTCGAGGCACCGTTCAACGGCACGATCATGGCGCCGCGATTCGATCGCCAGGCCTTTCAGGTGGCGGTGACCGCGCAAATGCGGCGAGCCGCGACTCAGCAGCGCCGTCTTGAGGCGGCCGGAAAGCCGGCCGCAGAGCAACCCCCGGGTGAGACCCACTAAGTGGACTAACAGCCTTGGCCGGTTATACAGAGCACACACAGCAAGCGTGCGCGTGTGCTCCAGATACGGCTGCGCTTGAGCAGCCACCAAGCACAAGGAGGTTTATTATGAGCAAGAAAATTGTCATCATCGGTGCGGTCGCGGCCGGTCCCAAGGCCGCCTGCCGGTTGAAACGGCTGCGGCCGGATTGGGAGATCACTATGGTCGATCAGGACAGCCTCATTTCCTACGGCGGCTGCGGCATCCCGTATTATGTGAGCGGCGATGTCTCCGATGAGAGTGAACTGCGCGCCACCAGTTTCCATGTGGTTCGTGATGCCGCTTTTTTTGAGCACTCCAAGGGTGTACAGGTTCGTACGAGAACCCGGGCCCTGGCCATTGACCGCACAACTAAAACCGTGCGAGTGGAGCACCTGGACAGCGGTGCCCAGGAGGACCTGCCCTACGATCTGCTGATGCTCGCCACTGGCTCCCGGCCGTTCGACCTGCCGATTCCCGGGGCGGAACTGGACGGAGTCTTCACCATCTCCGATCTGCACAAGGCCATCGAGATCAAAAAGCGGATTGCCAAGGGCAAGGTGAGCCGGGCGGTGGTGATCGGTGGCGGCGCCATCGGCATCGAGATGGCCGAGGCGTTCACCGATCTTTGGGGCGTAGAGACAACCCTGCTGGAGCTGCAGCCCCAGCTGCTGCCCCGGCTGGTGGACCGGCATTTTGCCACCATGCTCAAACAGCACCTGCTGGACAAGGGGGTGATGGTGCACACCGGCGAGTCCGCAGAGGTCCTCATCGATAACGGCCAGGGGCAGGTCGGGGCGGTACGCACCGGCGAACGGACGCTCGAGGCCGATCTGGTGGTCATGGCCGTGGGCGTGCGGCCGCGCTGCGAACTCGCGCGCGAGGCTGGACTCGATGTGACCTCGTTTGGCGGCATCAAGGTGAATCAGCGGCTGCAGACCTCGGACCCGAACATCTTCGCGGCCGGCGACTGTATTGCCGTGACCCATCTGGTCACCGGCAAAGAAACCTATACGCCGCTTGGTTCCCTGGCCAACCGTCAGGGGAGAATCGTCGCCGACAACATGGCCGGCCAGCCTGCTTTGTTCAAAGGGGCATTGGGGTCCTTTATCATGAAGGCCTTTGACCGCTGCATCGCCTCCACCGGTCTCACCTTGGAAGCAGCCCGGGCGGACGGGTTCGACGCCGATTACGCGCTCACCTCGCCGTCAGATCGGGCCCATTTTTTCCCGGAGCAGGCAGTGGTCATTCTGCAGTTGGTGTTCGACCGCAGGTCGCGGCGGGTACTCGGGCTGCAGGCCTTTGGTATGATGAATGATTCGATCTCCGCTCGGGTGAACGCGGCCGCCGGCCTGATTGCCCACGGTGGGACCATCGAGGACTTTGGCGTGCTGGAGATGGCCTATGCACCGCCGTTCTCCTCGGCCATCGATTCGATCAACGCCGCCGCCTATGTGGCGGAAAACCTCTGTGACAACCGGCTGCGCCAGGTCGAGCTGAATCGTTTCCTTCAGTGGATGGAGGCCATGGACAGCGAGCCCGACTGGGCCGTGCTCGACCTGCGTCACCCGGTGGAGTCTGCCCCTTATGTCGCGAAGTACGGTGCTGAACGCTGGACACCGATGGAGTATGGTCAGGTACGGGCGCGCCATGCGGAACTCTCCCGGAACAAGACCTACATCCTCATGTGCAATGCTGGACCGCGTTCCTACGAGGTGCAGGTGTTTCTTGATTACCTTGGCACGGTGGACACCCTGGTCCTGTGTGGCGGCATGAACGTGATCAGTCGGTTGGGTGTAGCCTGGGACCTCAAATAAGGACTGGGAAGTTGAGGTGTGGCGACGCAGGTCAGGGGCCGCTGGGGCGAGGCCCCCGCGGCGCTCCGGCGGGCAGTAGGGCAGGTGGACGGGGCGGACCGTGTCTCCGGCCTTTGGGCAGAGTCCCGCGCCACCACCGGGGAAATGCGGTTTAGTGGAGGCTGTCTTGCTCGATTAGGTGGGAAGGTTGGCGAGGTAGGCGGGCAACTGGTCGAAGTAGCGGCCAACGTCGCTTGGCTGGTGGGCGTCGGAGCCGGCGCTCAACGGAATACCCCGTTGCAAGGCGAGGCTGATGATCCACGGCGCAGGGAAAGGCGTGCCGCGATAGTCGAAGCCCGAGGTGTTGATTTCCAGGGCCACACCCCGTGCCTGCATGGCGTCAAGCAGATCGATGATCTGCTCCCGGTGGGTGTCGTTAAAGCGGATGCCTGGGTAATGCCGCAGCACAGCATCCAGGTGACAGAGCACGTCGCAGTCGATTTCGCGGACTGCCGTCAGCAGGGCGTCGAAATAGTGGCTGAGCAGGTCGTCAACCCCGATGACGGTGAAGGTATCCAGGGTTTGCTGGCGGCGGGTAAGCAGATTGAGATGGCTGCCTTCGTGGGCATGGAAGTGGTAGCTGAGACCGACCAGGTCCCATGGGTAGCGGGCCAACCGCTCTCGGACCGCGTCGGGAGCGGCCGGGTTGTAGCCCGCTTCCACGCCCAGCCGTACCTCGATTTCAGTACGAAAGCGCTCTCGCAGCTGCAGTCCCTCCGCGAAATAGTCGTCGAAGTCCTCCTGCTCGAGCCAGCTGCGGGGCTGGAAGTTGATCTCCGTTTCGAGATGTTCGAGGAAGGTGATCACCTGCAGGCCCCGTTCCACTGCTTTTTCCACATACTCCGACATCTCGCCAATGGCATGGCCGCACCGACGAGTGTGCACGTGGCCGTCAATGGTCGTGTTGATCAGCGTCTGCATAGGAAAAATTGTAGGGTGGAAGGCGCGCGGAGGAGTGGGTCGATTCAGGCGTTGCCGCGCGGAAAAAAATGAAGCACACCGTCGATCTCCGAGGTATCGCAGACATCGCCCAGTTCCATGTTGATATCGATGAACCCCTTGAGTTCG
>JAVEYP010000132.1:0-6073 GCA_034003445.1 Desulfobulbus sp. | reverse complement strand
CAGCGGCAGCTGTCGCGCATAGCCCAAGATTATCTGATCACTCGCCAGCTGGAGTCTGCCGCGGCTCGCTTCGATGTCATCGCCGTGACCCTGGACCACAGCAATCAGCCGGTGACCATCGACCATATTGAAAACGCCTTCGAATATTCGGAATAACCCCGGAGAGTTATGTGCAACACAGCACAGTCTGACGACCGACCCCTGGCCGTGACCATGGGCTGCCCAGCGGGCATCGGCCCGGAGATCATCTGCCGCCTGTTCAGCCGGGATGACGAACACCAAGACGGACCGGGCATCGTTGTCGGCAACTCGGGCATGCTCCGACGGGCCGCCGATCGGCTCGGACTCACTCTGAAGCTGGTTGCGTGGCGTCCCGGTGATCCGGTGCGTCCCGGCACCTTGCCCGTGTTTGAGGTTGGGACTCTCGCGAGTGCTGCGGTTACTTGGGGGCGGCCCGATGCGGCCACCGGCATGGCCATGGCCGGCTGGATAGAGGCGGCGGTACACTTGGTGCTCGACGGTGTCTGCAGCGGGGTAGTCACCTGCCCGATCAGCAAAAAGAGTTTGCAGCAATCCGGCTATCCATACCCCGGCCACACCGAGATGCTCGCCGCTCTGACCGGATCATCACGGGTGCGAATGATGATGGCAGGCAATCGTTTAAAGGTTGTGCTGGTAACCATTCATGAACCGCTCGGTCACGTGAGCGGTCTGCTTAGTGAGGAAACAGTTCGCGATTGCATCGAAATGACCGCTACCTCGCTCCGCCGGGATTTTGGGCTGCGCACTCCGCGCCTCGCAGTGGCCGGTTTTAACCCCCACGCCAGCGAAGAAGGTCTGTTCGGCGACGAGGAGAGCCGCATCATCGCGCCAGCAATAGCCGCCGCTACCGATTGCGGCGAGGTCAGCGGCCCCTGGCCGCCAGACACGGTGTTCTACCAGGCGGCCGCTGGCAGGTACGACGCGGTGATTGCCATGTATCACGATCAGGGCCTGATCCCCTTCAAATTGCTCCACTTTCAGGATGGGGTGAACGTTACCCTTGGCCTGCCCATTGTCCGCACCTCGGTGGATCACGGCACCGCCTACGACATCGCTGGCCAGGGTCTGGCCGATCCCTCGAGCTTGGTCGCTGCCGTGGCCCTGGCCCGCACCATCGTTGCCAATCGTGCGGCCGCGACGATGTCATGACACGTGGCCTGCTCATAGCCTTTGAAGGCATCGATGGTACCGGCAAATCCACCCAGCTGCCGCTCCTGGCCGACTGGCTGCGAGGGCAGGGGCTCGCTGTGGTTGAGACCAGGGAGCCAACTGATGGTCCTTACGGGCAGGAGATCCGCTGTCTTTACCAGGACCGGGAACGGGTGTCGCGGCAGCGGGAATTGGAACTGTTCGTGCTCGACCGTCGCCAGCACGTCGCAGAGTGCATCCTCCCGGCCCTTGCGCATGGGCGGATCGTACTCACCGACCGCTACTACTTTTCTACCGCTGCCTACCAGGGGGCCAATGGTCAGGATCCGGCAGTCATCTTTGCGGCCAACGCTTTTGCGCCCGAACCGGACCTGGTACTGCTGCTGACCCTGCCGGTTGCCGCGGGCGTGGCCCGCATCCGCGACCTCCGCAGCGAAGCGCCCAATGACTTCGAGCAGCAGGAGCAACTGGAAAAAGTCGCCGAGCTTTTTGCATCCTTTCGCCATGACTGCATAGTGCGCATTCAGGGCGCCCCGCCGGTGGTGGAGGTACAGGCCACCATCCGTGAGGCGGTACGTCCACTGCTTGTGCACAAAGGGTTTCCATGCATTGGTTAGCCTCCTCGACCTCCCTCCGTTTTCTCTCTCTCCTTGCCGGCCTGTGGCTGCTCGTTTCGGCCTGTCAGCCGCCGACGAAAACGACTGCCATCGCCACGCCGCCGTCATCACCATCCGCGATGGACAATGACGCGGATTACGCCTGCTCCTATTTTTATTTCCTCTGGGGCCGCCACGCCGAACTGCTGCTGCATTTTGAGGAGGCCCTCGAGGCGTACGAGAACGCACTGATATGCGATCCTCGGGCGTCCTACGTCAGCGAAAAAATCCCTTTGCTGCTGCTCCGGCTGGAGCGCACCGACGAGGCGGCCCGCTGGCTAGGCCGCTATTTGAACGAACATCCCGAGAACACAGGCATGGGCATGCTCTATGCCAAGGTGCTCACCCGACAGGGAAAGAACGATCAAGCCACGCACCAGTACCAGCTGATCAGCGATCGTAGCCCGGACGACCCGGCAGTTCTGCTGCTGCTTGCCGAGATGCACCTTGGCAACAAACAGTACGACCGGGCCCGTTCGGTGCTCGGCCGCGTCCTTATCCTTGATCCGGCCTCCTACCCCGGACACGTGCTCATGGCTCGCCTCGATCAACTCGCTGACCATCCGGACGAGGCCGCCGGCCACTACCGCCAGGCGCTGGCTCGCACCTGGTCCAGTGAACTGCAGATGGAGTTGGGCGAGTTGTTCATCAAGGCGGGCCGCTACGACGAGGCAACGGTACTCTACCAAGATATTATTGCCCGCGAGGACCACAACGAGGGCGCCCGATTAGCGCTCGTACACGTCTATCTGCTACAGAAGAAAGACAGTCAGGCTTTGACCGAGTTGGAGAGACTGCGCGCTTTCGTCGATCAGCCGCAGCGGGTCGACCTGACCATTGCCCGCCTCTACGCCAAGCAGAAGCATTTCGACAAGGCCATTTCCATCACTGAGCGGATTCTCGTCCGGGAAAACCTGCCCGAGGCCCGGTTCTTCCTTGCGGTGCTGTTCGCCCAGGCAAAGAATTACAACCAGGCCTTGCGACAGATCCGTCAGATCGATCGGCAGGCACCCGAATTTGCCGAGGCCCTGACCCTGCAGGTACGCATCCTGCGTGAACAGGACAAACTCCTCGAGGCGGTGCAGCGTATCGAGGAGAACCTCGCCGCCACGGATGGGGTGCGCAGCGCCGAGTTGTACAACATGCTCGCCGGCCTGCATCAGCAGCAGGGTCGAGACGAATTGAGCCGCAAGGCGCTGCTTCGTGGGCAGGAGGAATTTCCGCAGGACGAGAACCTGCTCTACGAGTACGGGCTGCTTCTCGAGAACAGCGGCGACCGTGCCGCCGCTTTGCAGGTGATGGAGAAGATCATCGAACTCAAACCCGACCATGCTGCCGCCCTCAACTTCGTTGGCTACAGCTGGGCGGACAATAAGGTGCACCTGGACAAGGCGCTCGAGTATATCCAGCGGGCGATTGAGATCAAACCCGAGAATGGCTACATACGTGACAGCCTGGGCTGGGCCTATTTCCGTCTGGGCCGGATCGAAGAGGCAATCAAGGAACTTGAGGCAGCAATGCGCCTTTCGCCTGACGACCCGGCCATAATTGAACACCTCGGCGATGTTTACCTGGAGGCCGGACGGGAACGTCAGGCGCTGGAATCCTACCGTAAGGCAGTGCGACTCAAGCCGGAAAGCGAAGATGAGCGGTTGCGTCTTGAGGAGAAGATCCGCACCCTAGAGAAGCAGGGGGCACAGTGATGGCTCGCGGCCTGGGGAGGGCCGCGGCGGCGGTTGCGGTGCTGCTTGGTTTACTCACCTTGGCGGGCTG
Source organism: Desulfobulbus sp. (assembly GCA_034003445.1). GTDB lineage: Bacteria > Desulfobacterota > Desulfobulbia > Desulfobulbales > Desulfobulbaceae > Desulfobulbus. The sequence goes on along the minus strand of JAVEYP010000132.1, from coordinate 2,453 downwards.
CGCCACCCGGCTGCCGCCCACTGAGCCGCTCGTTTCTGCCGAATGGCTCGAAGCCGAGACCCTGTTCGCCGGGTTCGCCGCCCGACCCACACCGCCGGCCATAGACGCGGACCTCCGCCTGAACTGGGACTTTCTTGGCAGCAAGGGCGGAGTGGCCGCGGTGCTTCAGTTGCAGCGGTTGGTCCAGCTGCGCTTTACCGCCACTGACCCCCTGGGCAGGGCTCTGTTCCTGGCTGTCAGCGATGGCACGGCCTTTACGCTAGTGGATAACCGGCAGAGCCGAGTCTACCAGGGAAGCACCGATTCAAAATTTTGGCACAGATATGTTCCCGATGCGGTGGCGGCCGAAGACCTGTTCCTGTTGCTCGGCGGCATGTCGCCGGAGGGGGTGAGGCGGGTCAACGCTTCGGCGCGGGACAAGGGTGGGGCGGGCTTCTGGTATGTGCTCGACGCCAGGAACGGGTTGACCCGCCACCTGCTGATCGATCGGCATAGTGGGAGGATCCGCCGTCACCTGCTGGTTGATGACGGTGAAACTGTATTGGACATCGTTTACAGCGGTTCGACCGGCGCGGACGGCGCTGGCTATGAGTTGCCGCGCGAGCTGCGCGTTACTGGCAGTGCAATCACCGGCACGCTGACCGTGCATATCGACACGGTGTACGGCTTTCAGCCTCTGCCCGCCGCTACCTTCCACCTGGTGGCGCCGCCGCATTTCATGGTCGAGCAGGTGGAGTGACCAAGGTTATTTTTTGACCGTGTTGACGATGATCACGAACAGGTTGTCCTCCTTGAAGAAGACTTGCTGCAGATCGTAGCTGCGATTCGGTACCAGGTCGAGCACCACCCGCACTTTTTCCGGGCTCCTGGTTTTCGAGATACGAATGATCTTGATGTTCTGGCCGTCCGTTTTAATGAGGTTCTGGGCCGAATCGGCCAGTCGGGTATCCTTAAAGTCGCAAATGACCCGCGGGATGCCCTCCTCGACGCCGTGGACCTCGGGCGGATGGAAATCGCTGAGCTTAAACAGGACCATCTCCCCCTTAGGCGACTTACCGTCAAAAGTGACGGATTCAAGTATCGGGCCGGTTGATCCGGCGGATGCTGGTATCTTGTCGCCCTCCACGGACTGAGGAGGCGGGGCTGCTGCTGACTGGGGCGGTTTGTCGTCGCTGGTGGCCGTCTTGGCTGGTGACGCGATCGCATCAGCCGCTGTCGCCGCGATGGTTGGCTGGCCCGTCGCAACAACGGATGCGTCCTGCGACTTTGGCGCGTCCTGCTGCGGTTTGCCCTGCGTGGGCGGGTTGGTATCAATCGGCTTGACCGCAGCCTCTGAGGTCGTGGCTGCCGGTGCTGCCGGCGCGCCAGTCTGCGTGCCTACGGCAGCAGTGACGCCACCTGTCTCGGTCTGTTTGGCCGAGTCGACTGGTGGTGTGGTTGATTTGTCCGCTGTGGCGGCCCCGACGGCCGGGCCCGATGAGACAGCCGTGGCGGCCTCCTTTGTGGTTGGGGTTGCTGCCACCTTGTTCACCAGGGCAGGTTCTTTTCCGGTAGCCGCGATGCGGGTTGGCGGGGGCGCACCCATGCCGGTGACTTCGATGGTCAGAGTCGAGGCGGCGGCATCGAAATGCTGGTCGAAGCTGACCCCAGCGAAGGTGGCCAGATCGAGTACCACTCGTGTTTTCGGGGCGGCGCCGGCGTGCATACCCACCCGGATACGCTGGACCATGGCACCGTTGACGACCGTGATCGGATTGACCTTGCCGCTGTGTGTCATCTCCTTGAAGTCGAGCACTATACGCGGTGTTTCGTCTTTCATTGTGAAGATTTTTGGACTATAGGAGCCGTTGAGTTGCAGGACCACCTTTTCCGAACCTGGTGAGTTGGCTGTGAAGCGGAGTTCCCTCAGTTCGGGTTGAACCTCCGCCGCGGCCAGACCGTAAGTGAGGAGCAAGGAGAGAAAAAGGGGCCAGATGAAGATGCGTGTCTGTGTTTTCATGAGTCTCTCTGGGTGCTCGTGGAATCTCTGCGGGCTGATGTCTTGTCGGTGATCACCACCCGTGACAGTGACTGATAGCCGCGGCACTCGGGCCGCTGGTTTTCCTTCTTACAGCAATATGCAGGCCATGACTAGGCCGGTTTCGGGACCGCCAGTGGCACGCCAGCCGGTCGCAACCCGGTCGCGCCCTGTTTTTACTCCCTGTGGCACCCCATGAACTGTGACAACTCACTGCAATAACTTTTAAACTTTGGCCTCGCTCTGTGGCGCCGTTTCTTTTGCCGATCATCAACCATGACCAAACCCTTGCAACTCAATCTTCAGGATATCCTTCCCCTGGTGCGCAAACCGGGTCAATATCTCGGCGGTGAACTCCACGCCGTCAGCGGCCGGATGGCAGCCGACGACCTCACCTTTTGCCTGGTTTTCCCTGATCTCTACGAGATTGGCATGT
>JAVEYP010000131.1:0-6077 GCA_034003445.1 Desulfobulbus sp. | reverse complement strand
TCAGACGTGTGCTCTTCCGATCTAGTTGCAGCGGGATGGCGTCTTGGCGCCGGGGTACACATGCAACTGGGTCTGGTCGGTCAACGGCAGGGAGGTCGCTTCCATTGGTATCCGGTCGACCGGTACGTCGATTATCCTTTCCTATCGAAGCAGGCGGGGAGGGGGAGAATGGCAGGGTGTGGAATGCCCCGTGACCATCGAATGGACACCTTGTCATTACGGTGGTCAACGTGCCTGGTTTCGCTGTCCGGTATCGGGTTGTGGCCGCCGGGTGGCGATCCTTTACTCGGGTGGAGTATTCGCCTGCCGGCACTGTTGCGATCTGGCCTATGAAAGTCAGCGAGAGAGCGAGCCAGACAGAATTGCTCGGAAAGCGGACAAAATACGCAAAAGGTTAGGCTGGAAGCCGGGGATATTGAATGCAAACGGCTGGAAACCGAAAGGGATGCGGTGGCAGACCTTCGACAAGCTGCGCGCCGAACACGACGCCATTGCCAGCAAAGCTCTGGAAGGGATTGCCAGGAAATGGAGGCTCTTGGGGTGGTAAATCTGTTTCGCAAAATGGTAATTTTAACTATTCAGGGGTAGTATCAAATAATGTTTTTGGGTCAAGGTTAATTGGAAAAGTTTTGACTCGCTATCTCCAAAATCATTAGGAAGAAGGTCAATTCGTTCAGCTTAATAAATTTTAGGGTTATGCTTGGGAATTGACTTTTGTTTCATAACCATATCTAAAAACGATGAATATCCTAATCGACACTAACATACTGATTCCTTTGGAGGATACGGCTCGAGAGCTTGATCCTTCACTGGCTCAAATGTGTCGCCTCGCGGATGCCAATGGCCATGCCTTAGTCATCCATCCAGCCCAACGCGAGGATATCGAGCGAGATAGGGACGAGAGCAGAAAGAAAATAGTCCTCTCCAGGGTAAAGCAATATCAAGCCATTCCAGCCCCGCCACAGCTCTCTGATGCCGAACTGCAAGAGTATGGCTGGAAGCAAGAGAGGGACAATGATCGGATAGATAATCTACTTCTCCATGCGCTTTGCCGAGGCGCGGCACACTTTCTGGTTACAAACGATAAAGGCATCCACCGGAAGGCTCGGCAAGCTGAAGTTCAAGAACAGGTTCACTATTTAGAACAGTTCCTCGTTTTCTTAGAATCTCAGGTTGGGAAGCAGGCCCCACCACCATTCGGTATCCAGGACCGCTACCTCCATGAATTTCGGGTGCATCAGCCATTCTTCGATTCATTGCGTGAGGGGTACGAAGGATTTAACGCTTGGTATCTGAGGTCGGCACAGGCTCAGCGAAAAGCATGGTGTGTAAGCGATAACGATACAGTCCAAGCCATCTGCATATATAAAGTAGAACAAAAGCCACGTATCGTTGATGGCGGTTCTCCTTTGGGCAGCGATGCGCTAAAGCTATGCACATTCAAAATAGGGCATGCTGTCAGGGGTAGGAAACTGGGTGAAAGGCTCTTGTTCGCTGCTTTTAAATATGCAGCGGAACAAGACATCTCTTACGTTTACCTTCATACGTTCGGCAAGGAACAATCGATGCTGGTTTCATTGTGTGATGATTTTGGCTTTCAATTCGCCGGGAAATATAAGGGGCGGGATGACGTCTACCTCAAAAAAATGTCCCCTCCAATAAGATCGGAAACAGAAATCAATCCTCTGGATTATGCTGTTGAGTATTACCCGCATTATATCGATGGACCAGAAATTGATAAGTACATTGTCCCGATACTACCTCAGTATCACAACGAACTCTTCGCCGATATCAGCGACAACGCTAGAGGTTTGTTCGCCGATGACCCAAGAATGTATGGCCCACAGTCAAATACCATAAAGAAGGCGTATCTGAGCCACGCAAATACTAAGAGTGTCGGGCCAGGGAGTCTGCTTCTGTTTTACAGGACTCATGACCGAAGGAGTGTCGAGTGTATAGGGGTTGTTGAGCAAACATACCGTGGGAGGGATATTGACAAGGTGCTCCCCTTGGTTTCCAAGCGAACCGTCTATTCGAGGAGGGAAATCGAGGAGCAGCTTAAGAGAGAAACGCTCATCATCCTTTTCCGGTTATTAAGGAACTTTCCTCCTATCAAGCATCTTATGATGGAAAGAGCGGGTATCAAGGGTCCTATACAAAGTATGCGCAAAATATCGCATGAACAATATGAGAAATGTATCCACTGGAGTGTGAATTGATGGGTAAGACGGTGTTGATTTCCATCCATCCTGAGCATATCGCCAATATCCTTGGCGGCAGGAAAATATTTGAATATCGGAAGGTGATCCCTTCTCAGGATGTATCATTATTGGTGCTGTATTCCACAGCTCCCGTAATGAAGATTGTCGCCGTCGCAGAGGTACTCGGACGTATCGTTGGGTCGCCCACGCACGTATGGAATACAACGTCCTTCGGGTCTGGAATAAGTCGCAGATTTTTTCGAGAATATTTCTCTGGTCAGCGCCAGGCGAGCGCCCTTTCTCTCGGTCGTGTTTATGAATTGACCCCACCTCAGGATTTGTCATCGCTTTCTGGAGTGAAGGTTCCTCCGCAGTCGTTTTCCTATATCAATGGCGACGATATCGGGCTTATCTTAGACAACCGCTCATCAAGGCCATCTGTTGAATCCCATATGGTGTTTTTGGGAGGTATTCATGGTGTTGGCAAGAGCACGATATGTAGTGAAATCTTTGAAGGCTTGGGATACCAATGCGTGTCGGCGAGTTCTTTAATCTCAGCTTATGGCCGAAAAACTGATCATAACAAGCGCGTAGATCATATTGAGGAGAACCAGTCAGTACTCTTGGAGGCGCTTAATAAAGCCAAATTAAAGAATTGGCGTTTATTACTCGACGGACACTTTACGTTAATTAATGGGCGAGGGGAAGTTGAACCTATAGACGTTGAGGTGTTTCGGGCGATGAGGCCGAACCAGCTGATCCTCATCAAAGGGAAATCTGACGAAATCGCAGGACGCTTACAGTCCCGCGATAAGAAATCTTGGACGAAGTCATTCCTTTCAAAATTTCAGAAAGCGGAAGAGGCTCACGCTCGGTATGTGGCAAAAAGCATTGGGGTGCCGTTGCGGATCATTAGCAATGATATAGGGATACACCACCAGTAAAGCTATGAACGCATTAAGACGATATACAAATCTCCCCGCCGCCCTGGCCATGCTTGGGTCGAAGTCAATTACACTGCTTCCACCTGACTCGTGGGACGACTTGAATGACAAGCGGTTGTTGGAAACATATAAAACTGCCTCAAACCTAAAATCAATCTTATGTCTCTGCTTCGCTGAGACCGCCGAGACCTACCACCACTGGAAAGTATTCGCATCGGGTTCTGACGGCGTGTGCATAGTATTTTACAAACAGCGGCTTTTGCAAGACCTTGATAGGGCTAAAAGTCAAGTTGTTCCCCGGAAAGTTACTTACCTTTCAGTCGATGACTTACGCACCAAAGAACCATCCTTGGCTGATCTCCCATTTTCTAAGCGAGTAGCTTATGCGCGAGAAGAGGAGTTCCGCCTACTCTGGACATCTTCGACCGAGAAGGCCCTAACAAAGAACTTCAAGTTCTCTCGTGAAGCAATAGATCGCATCGTCATTAACCCTTGGCTTCACCCAAGTCTCGTAAAAGCCGTGGAGAAATCAATTTTGTCGATCCCGGATTTCTCTAATCTCAAGGTAAAGCAGTCCAAAGTTACCGATGGCCCCGCATGGAAGCGTTTGGCCGAAAAGTTCGCCTAATCCATCAATCGAGCGGATACCTTGCAGCGCCAGTTCCCCGTTGGGGTGCGCACGGTACCGGCATTTCAAACTATTTTCTTGATCCTGAAGGAAACCTGTTCGAAGCACAATATTATAACCAACCCAATGAAGCAGAAGGGTGCCTGCTTGGATCGTAACTCAACATTTATAGTATTAATATGGCGTATCGATTTGATATATTGCTCCAACACCTGATTCCCAAATTGACACTGACCATACTGGCAGGCAAGTTGGGCTCTTTAAAAGCAGGGGATCTGACAACAAACGCAATTCGATTGTACATAGCTCGGTACAGTGTCAACATGGCCGAGGCTGCGAACAGCGATATCGCAAGTTATAAAACCTTCACAGAGTTTTTCACTCGCCCATTAAAGCCAAATGCGCGTCCGCTTGCTCCTGCTGATTTTGTCAGCCCTGTGGATGGGTCGATCAATCAATTCGGCGCTATTGTATCTGACCAGATTTTACAGGCCAAAGGGCACAGTTTTTCAACGACCTCTTTAGTTGGCGGCGACCAGGAATTGGCGGCACAGTTCGAAGATGGTAAATTTGCAACTCTTTATCTTAGCCCAGGCGACTATCACCGTGTTCACATGCCAGCGATGGTCGCCTAGTTCGCATGATCTACATTCCAGGATCCCTTTTCTCTGTCAATCCAACAACAGCGAACCGCATTCCTGGCTTGTTTGCACGTAACGAGCGCGTTGTATGTGTTTTTAGCTCAGAATTTGGTCCATTTGTCCTGACTCTTATTGGAGCAACTATTGTCGGAAGCATTGCAACAGCGTGGCATGGGGTAGTTCATCCCCCACGCTCCCAAGTAGTGCGCGATTGGCACTATGGTGATGACACCGGAATAAGTGCTTATCTATAAATAGTCATGACCTTGTTCAAGACAATCATAGCGGCCGCCAATGTGTTGAGTGCAATGTACGAGAGATCCGTCTTCTCGTATCGTGGTACCAATTTGCGAAATCGGTTGAACCATGAATGCGCCAACTCAACGACCCAACGTCGCGCCTTGAACGATGGATCCTTTTCGATCAATTTTTTCTCTTCGCCCCGTGGACGGATGTGGGGAATGAAGCCATGGGACACAACGGTATCCTCCTTGCCCACATATGCAGCATCAAGGCAGAGATTTTGCGGAGTGTCCGTTCGCTCTGGGGCAACGACTCTGTTTTGCAGTAAAGAGTCAAGAAAGACGCTGTCATGCCGATTGGCTCCGCTGACGACGAGTGACAAGGGGACGCCATTCTCGTCGACCAGGATATGGCGCTTCGTCCCATTTTTTTCCCCGATCCGTCGGGTTTGGGCCGATAGATTCTTCCGCAAGCGGCGCCTCGATGTTCGACCCGTCGGCAGACTCCCAGAGCCAGGCGATACCTTCCAAGGTATCGTATTCAGCCAACCCGCGTTGCCATATGCTACGAAATACTCCAGCCCTGGCCCATTGCTGGAATTTTCTGTGAACCATCGCAGAACTGACGCCTTCAAACTTTTCTCGCGGCAAGGCGTTCCAAATGATTCCTGTCCTCAGGACATACACGATCGCGGAGAAAAAGAGTCGATTCGAATATTTTGGCTTTCGGCCACCGCCCGGCTTGCGGGCATACTCTTTTCCCGCCTCACGAGGATCTGTAGGGATCAACGGTTCAACGATCGCCCAGAATGCATCCGAAATTTCCCAGGTTTTGATGCGTGCCATTCAAGCCTCCGTTGTTACTTGGTTTTAAACGGATTTTAGCTTGTGGCTGGAAAATTGCTAGCAATTTATTTATAGATAAGCACTAAATCTCAAGAGAGGGGAAGAAATGGGGTATTTCTCGCTTGGCTCAACGGTCATCGTACTCTTCCCCAAAAATACCTTGACCTTCAATCCGGACTGGGCAAAAGACAACCCCATTCTCATGGGAGAGTCCATGGGGGTATCAGCCCAATGAGTCAATAAAAAAGCAGAGTATGACCTAAAAATTGAAATTGCAAAAGGCCGGTATACCTGGTCGGGCGCAGCAACTTCAAACTCTCGGTTCAGCAGGTTCGGTGCAACCGGCAGGTTATGTTTACTGTCAGTGGTTACCTTGAATTTCTTTTTCTGTTTCGCAGAGACCCCTGCCAACTTCATCAGAGTCTTGGCCTTGACTCGGCCACAGGGTATGCCATGAGCCTCGACTTCTTCTGAGATCCGTCGGGCCCCGTAGGTTGCCTGGGATATTTTATGGGCCTGTTTGACAACGGGAATGAGCGAGTCATACTCTTTCTGTCGCGCCGATTTTCCGCGTG
>JAVEYP010000130.1:0-6091 GCA_034003445.1 Desulfobulbus sp. | reverse complement strand
AAAGTGTTCGGCCAAGACAGGCGAAGGCGTACCTGAACTGCTCAATGCCATCGTCCGCTTTCTGCCGCCGCCCACAGGCGACCCGGACAAGCCACTCGAGGCGCACATCTTTGACGCCAATTACGACCCCTACCGCGGCACAATCATCTCAGTGCGCGTCTTCAACGGTACGCTAAAAACTGGGGACCAGATTATTTTCATGTCCAACGGCGCCGAATACCGAGTGGAAGAGCTTGGCATCTTCCGCCTGCGCCACGAGCCGCGACCGCAGCTCGTCGCCGGCGAGGTCGGCTACATCATTGCCGGGGTGAAGACCGTCTCCGACACGCGCCCGGGTGATACCATCACCCACAGGGACCGACCGGCCACAACCGCCTTGCCTGGCTTCAAAGAGGTGCCCCAGGTGGTCTTCTCCTCGCTCTACCCGGTCTCCACGGACGATTACGAGGACTTGGCCAGCGCCCTGGAAAAACTCAAACTCAACGACTCCGCCCTCACCTTTCAAAAGGACTCGTCCGCGGCGCTCGGCTTCGGTTTCCGCTGCGGCTTCCTCGGCCTGCTCCACCTGGAGGTGGTACAAGAGCGACTCGAACGCGAGTTCGATATCTCGCTCATCCTCACCGTGCCCACGGTCAAGTACCACTTCTACCTGCAGGACAAGACCCTGGTCGAGGTCGACAACCCCGCCTACTTCCCGGATCCCGGCTCCATCGTCCGGGTGGAGGAACCGTTCATCAAGGCCACCATCCTTATCCCGGAGCGGTACATGGGCGTGGTCATGACCCTGTGCATGGATCGGCGTGGCGAAAACATCAAGTACCATTATCCTATGCCAGGCCGCATCGAGTTCATCGGCGAGCTGCCGCTGGCCGAGGTGATCTACGACTTTTACGACAAGCTAAAATCCGTGACCCAAGGATACGGGTCGTTCGACTACGAGCTGGTCGACTACCGACCGAGCGACCTGATCAAGGTCGACATCCTGGTCAATGGCGAGCAGGTGGACGCCCTGTCCCAGTTGGTGCACCGGGCCCGCTCCCGGGAACGGGGACTCAAGGCCTGCGAGAGCCTCAAGGAGGAGATCCCGCGACAGATGTTCAAGATCGCCATCCAGGCAGTCATCGGCGGCTCCGTGATCGCCCGGGAGACGATTTCTGCTCTGCGTAAGGACGTGACTGCCAAGTGCTACGGCGGCGACATCAGTCGCAAACGGAAACTCTTGGAAAAACAGAAGGCAGGCAAGAAACGCATGAAGACCGTAGGCAACGTCGATATTCCACAGCGCGCCTTTCTGGCGGTGCTCAAGTCAGATCAGTAGTCTCCGAGTCCGCCTCGGGGCCGCCACTGATGGTGGCTGGAGCGGTGGCCAGGGCGGCCAGCCGCTGGCGTAGTTCCTCGATACCCTGGCCGGTGCGGGCCGAAAACACGATGCGCTCGTCCGGACGAAGGGTCAAACCTGCGTCGAGCATGGCCGCATTCTTGTGTTGCTGGTTGCGGCTCAGCTTGTCCGCCTTGGTGTAGACAGGCAGGAAAGTCTTCTTGAGGTAGCGGAGCCAGTCGACCAAGTCCCGGTCAAGCCCTTTCAACTCGTGACGCAGGTCAATAATTACCACCACGCAGACCAGGCTCAATCTCGTCTCCACATACTGACCAATCAGCCCCTGCCAGGAGCGACGGGTCTCCTGTGACACACGCGCAAAGCCGTAGCCAGGCAGGTCCACCAAGTAGAGGGCCTCGCCGACCGAGAAGTAGTTGAGGCTCTGGGTCTTGCCCGGCTTGCCGCTAGTCTTGACTAAGGCGGTGCGATTGACCAGCCGATTGATCAGGCTCGATTTGCCCACGTTGGACCGGCCGGCAAAGGCAATGTCCGGCCGATCCGGTGGCGGCAACTGTGCCATGGTATAGGCAGAGATGAGAAAATGCACCTTGCTGAAATCCATCTCTGGCCTTCCTGCTTCTCAGATGACTTTGTTGATGGAATACTCGATGATTCCTTCGGCGCCGCTCTTCTTTAGCTTCGGCACCAGATCGCGTACCTGGTGCTCAGAGATGACCGTTTCTACCGAGAACCACTCCTGTTTATACAGTTTGGCCACGGTCGGTGCGTTTAGGCTGGGCAGCATGGCGATTACACCGTCGAGCCGCTCGGCAGACACGTTCATCTTTAACCCGACGATCCGGTCGGCGCGCAGCGCACCTTGCAGCAGCATGGCAATGTTCTCTATTTTCTCCCGTTTCCAGGGGTCAGCCAGGGCCATCCGGCTGGCGATCAACTGGGTGTTGGACTGCATCAATTCGTGAATCACCCGCAGACCGTGGGCACGAAGGGTCGACTCGGTTTCGGTGACCTCGACAATGGCGTCGCACAACCCGGATACTGCTTTGGCCTCGGTCGCTCCCCAAGAAAAGGTGATGTCCACGCTGATGCCGCGTTCCGCGAAGAACTTCCGGCTCACGTTGACCAACTCGGTGGCAATGCGCTTGCCGTCCAGTTGCTCGACTCGGGTGATATTCGAGTCGCCTGGTACGGCGATGACCCACCGAGTCGGCTTATTGCTGACCTTTGAGTACACCAGATCGGCCACCACCTCGACATCCGACTCGTTCTCCAGCGTCCAATCCTTGCCGGTGATGCCAGCATCGAGCATGCCTCCCTCAATGTAGCGGGACATCTCCTGCGGCCGGCAGATGGAACAGGCAAGTTCCGGATCGTCCACTTCAGGGAAATAATTGCGCGAGGCCAGCTTGATACGCCAGCCGGATTTTTCGAACAGGGCAATGGTAGCGTTTTCCAGGCTGCCCTTGGGGATTCCCAGTTTGAGTACATTCATATCATTTGCCTTTGTCTTTCAGAGAAATACCATACCAGTTAGTTCGATCCGTAGACCGCAGCCGGGTCAAAGACCCTGTTCGGCTCGTGGATAACGAGTTCCTCGCCCGCCACCTTGCGGTAGAAGCAACTGCGGTAGCCGGTGTGGCAGGCTGCTCCGCCCAGTTGCTCGACCTTGAAAACCACTGTGTCCTGGTCGCAGTCCACGTAGATATCGCGAATCAGCTGCACATGGCCGGATGTCTCGCCCTTTAGCCAGAGGCTCGCCCGTGACCGGCTCCAGTAATGGGCCTTGCCCGTCTCCAGAGTTTTTTTCCAGGCCAGTTCATTAATATAGGCGAGCATAAGCACCTCGCCGGTCAGGTGGTCCTGGACAATAGCAGGCAGCAGGCCGTTTTTGTCCTTGGTGAAAGCAAGCTCGATCATGGCGTGTTCGCATCCTCCGTAAAGTGTGGGCCAAGCATCGGCCGCTGGTTGAGGTTGTCGGGATTAGGACGGAGAAAGGCACGGCCTCGACAAGAGGCCCGGCAGTTCATGAAAAAGACGGGGACAAGCGTGCTGCGTACCGGAAGCTCGAGCACCGGCGCCGTCATCCACTCACGACAGCGAGCCAAAATTAACAATTTTATGCACTTGGTGACAGCTTGTCAAGTCTTCCGTCCAGGACCGGCCGCTCTTGTCAAAGCTTCGGTCTTTCAGTATAGTCGGCCGCCAGGTTCTTCAGACCACCCTCTTCTGCCAAGGAAAGTGCCCTATGCATGCCGTTCAACTGTTCGACACCGTTTCCGTCAGTTACACCGCCAGCCTTCCAGCCGGCGATATCATCGACAGCGCGCCGGAAACAAAACCGATCACCCTGATCATCGGTTCCGGCCGTATCCTCAAGGCGGTGGAGGCCTCGCTCCTAGGCATGGAACCAGGCCAGACCCGAACTGTCGACATTCTGCCCGAAGATGCCTTCGGGCCCTATCATCGAGACTTAGTGCACGAGGTGCCGCGCGCCGTCTTCACCGATCGTATCGACCCAAAACCGGGCATGGTTCTGTCGCTTGCGATTGAACGAGACGGTGTGCACCAGCAGGTACCGGCAACTGTGCTTGCCGCTGATCGCGAAGCCGTCACCGTCGACTACAACCACCCTCTGGCCGGTAAAACCATCACCTACACAGTGCGGCTGCACGCCATCGGCACGTGAGGCGAAATGCTTTCATGCACCAAACCATGACCAGCCGAGACGCCGAGGCCTTCCGCCATCTACTGCAAATCGTCGCTACCCTGCGCGGAGGAAACGGCTGCCCCTGGGATATCCGGCAGACTCCGGATACCCTGAAAAAATACTTGCGCGAAGAGTGTCAGGAACTGATCGAGGCCATCGACAGTGGCCGAGAGGACGCTATTTGTGAAGAGATCGGCGACGTCTTCTTCATCCTCACCATGCTCACGACCATGTTCGCTGAGCGACAAAGCTTCACCATCGGAGAGACACTGGAGCGAATCAGCGCCAAGATGATCAGGCGCCACCCGCATGTGTTCGCAGGCGCCAGCACTGGTGACGACCAACAGTTGCGCCGCCAGTGGGAGCAGATCAAGGCCGAGGAAAAGAAGGAGGCCGCCGCGAAACGGCCCGGCTAGTTTTTTCTCTTGACACAAGCCGTTTTTTTTTTTATTTGAGTAGGTTTATTCATTTCACCCTTCTCGCTCTCACCTGTATGGAAGCGAGGGCCACTATGACCACGAGGAGGCATCATGCGTCATTACGAGAGCACATTTATTCTCCGCCCCAATCTGGGCGAAGAACTAACCACCGAAATCATTGACCGCACCGTCGGCATCATCACCGGCGACGAAGGTTCGATCATCTGTCTCGACCGCTGGGGTATTAAGCGCCTCGCCTATGAGATCCATAAAGAAACTCAAGGCTACTACGTCTACCTGAATTACGCCGCCCCCAGCAAAGCGGTGGATGAGATTGAGCGCATTTTCCGTATCGATGACAGGGTGCTGCGCTATTTGACCATCAAACTTGGCGACAACATGACCGCCGAGGCGATTGAGGCCGAAATGCGGCAGATCGCCGACAAGGCGGCACGTGCTGCCGCCGAGGCCGAGGCCGTCGAGGGCGAAGATTCGGAGAACGAAACCGCTGCCGAAGATTCAACAGACGAGTAACTGCGCCCAGCGCCACCCGCTTTCAGTAGGAGGAAGACCCATGGCCCCACCCAGAAAAGTATTTTCCCGTCGTCGCGCCTGCCGTTTCTGCACGGATAAGGATGTCACTATCAACTACAAGGATGCCAAGACCCTAAAGAGTTTTGTCACCGAGCGAGGCAAAATCGTGCCTCGGCGCATCTACGGCACCTGTGCAAAGCATCAGCGTCAACTGACCGAGGCGGTCAAGCGCGCGCGGCAGCTCGCCCTGCTGCCGTACTCGGGGTCGACCCTCTTCTAGGTCCCGCCCGGACGCCATGGCGGATTCCCAGCCGGGGCGACAGCAGTTGCCCCTGCACCCAGGCCAGACGTTTCTTTGCAGTGTCCTGTTCTTCCTGCCAGCTCTGATCCCGTCGCTGTTCGGCTGGCTAAACGGGTTTTTAGCCGTTCCTGTTGTCTACCTGCTGAGCAGCAGAGGCGCGCAGGCTGGCACAGTGCAGCTGCTCATCAGCCTGATGGCTGCCTGCCTCGCGGCCCTGTTCATTGGCCGGATTGAAGGGTTCTTTTTTTCCCTCACCCTGGTACCCTTGGGCTATTCACTCTACCGAAGCGCCCAGGCCGGCGATTCACCGGCAGTGAGTGGCGCCAAAGGAGGGCTGGTCCTCCTTGGTGTTTGGCTGCTCTTTTGGAGCCTGCAGGGACAGGCCAGCGGCGTTGATCCGTACACCCATTTGCGCGAGTCGCTGGACGCCGGGTTTCGACAAATGCTCGAGTTCGCGACCTCCGAGGAAGCGGGATTGTCACCGGAAATGGTGTATAGCATTCAGCAAACCATAGGAGAGATTCGTGAAACCGCTCCGCGACTGCTCCCAGGACTGCTGGCCACCTTGGTGCCGGTAACGGTGTGGCTCAGCATGGTCACGGTCAACGGCTTGACAGGACGTTACCGCCAAGCTGGGCCTCTGTGGCAACGGTATGCCACCTGGACGCTGCCCGAGCAGTTAGTCTGGGCGCCGATAGCCGCGGCCGGCCTACTGCTCATCAGCAACGGTACGGTCCACGACTTCAGCATGTGGGTGCTGCTGATTACCGGGACACTGTTCTTCTTTCAGG
>JAVEYP010000129.1:0-6103 GCA_034003445.1 Desulfobulbus sp. | reverse complement strand
GGCTACCTGGAGGTGGACGAACCGTTCACCAACCTGCTCACTCAGGGCATGGTGATCAAAGACGGCGCCAAGATGTCCAAATCCAAGGGCAACGTGGTCGACCCAAACGACCTCATCGAACAGTACGGCGCTGACACAGTACGCCTGTTTTCGCTGTTTGCCGCGCCGCCGGAACGCGACCTGGAATGGAACGCGCAAGGGGTGGAGGGCGCCTCGCGCTTCCTCAACCGGGTCTACCGGATAGTGCACCAGCACCTCGACTGCTTCGGCGACGAACTTTCAGTGGCGCCCGCATCGCTCGACAGCCACTCCCGCCAACTGCACCGCAAAACCCACCAGACCATCCGGCGAGTCACAGCCAGCATTGAGACCAATTTCCATTTCAACACCGCCATTTCGGGCGTGATGGAACTGGTCAACACGGCCATCTCGGTGCTCGGCAAAGACGTCCATATCGACCAGGTCGTACTGCGTGAGACCCTTGAAACCGTGCTCATCCTGCTCTTCCCCATGGTCCCCCATTTCTGCGAGGAACTGTGGGAGCTGACCGGCCACCCGCAGCAGCTCAACGAGGCCTCCTGGCCGTGCTTCGACGCCGAGGCCGCCCGCGAGGAGGAGGTGACCGTGGTCGTGCAGGTCAACGGCAAGGTGCGCACGAAGCTCGTGGTGGCCGCTGACATTGATGACCAGTCCCTCAAACAACAGGCCCTCGACGACGAAAAAATCGTCCAGCTGCTGGACAACCGGGAACCGAAAAAAATCATTGTGGTTCAGCGGAAACTTGTTAATATCGTCGTCTAACTGAGCAAACCTGCTGGCAATTCCGTTCACGCCGCGCCCTGCCATGCCACGCCAACCCTTGAAGGGACGACCATGCTGAAAACTGGAAAACTCGGACTAGGCGCCCTGTTGCTGCTTGCCCTGCTGATTAGCAGCTGTGGCTATTACAACCCCCATGTGTACACGGGCGCAGCGCGGGTCGTCTACATGCCTTCCTGGCAGAACCGGACCAACAAGCTCGGCCTGGACAACCGCATTTACCTCTCCATGGCGCGCTGGTTCCAGAAGTCCGAGGCCCTTGACCTAACCAAAGACAAGGGACGAGCCGACCTCATCCTCGCCGGCGAGATCACCTCCATTGACCTGCCCTCCGTTTCCTGGGACAGCATCTCCAACTCCACCAGCAACAAGGTCCGGCTGTTCGTCCGCTACGTGCTCAAGGACCTGAAAACCGGTGAGATTATCTGGGAGGTGCCGAAGAAGCTCTATACCACCGACTACACAGATCGGACCATCACCACCACCGGCGAGGACGGAGCCTTGAAAGTAATTATTGAGGACATGTCGGAGGACATCTATCTCGGCGTGCTCACCAAGATCAGAAAAATGGACCGAAAGGCCGCTACCGGCAACTGATCCGCCCTCTTCCCCATCCTTGACCAGGCGCTGCAGAATCTTCTGGAGCGCCTTTTTTATTGTATGCACCAACGACCTGTCCCTATCCAGCACCGTATTGTTCCCTTCCCATCCCCAGTCGCCATCGGTCCGGTGCAGCTGAGCGCATCCCTGGTCCTCGCTCCACTGGCCGGCTACACCGACCTCCCCTTTCGTCTGCTCTGCCGGGAATACGGGGCCGCGCTGTGCGTTTCGGAAATGGTCAGTTGCCACGGGCTGATCCAGGGCCACAAAAACACCTTTGACCTGATGCGGACCGTGCCCGCAGAGCGACCCTTTGGTCTGCAGTTGTTCGGCGCTGATCCGGAGGCCATGGGCCGGGCCGCGGCCATCGTCGACACCCACGCGGTGGACCTAATCGACTTGAACATGGGCTGTCCGGTACGTAAGGTGGTGAAAAAAGGAGCCGGTGTGGCCCTGATGAAGGATCCCGAACGGGCCGCGGCAATCATCCGCGCAGTGTGCGCACACACGCGCCTGCCAGTGACGGTCAAGTTCCGCAGCGGCTGGGACGCGGACAATCTGATTGCCCAGGAATTCGCGCTCATGGCCGAGGAGGCCGGCGCTGCGGCGGTGGTTGTGCACGGCCGCACCTGGGCCCAGGGGTTTGGTGGCCAGGCTGACTGGGAAATGATCGCGGCAGTGAAACAGGCGGTCAGCATCCCGGTGATCGGCAACGGCGATATTCTTTCCTCTGCGGACGCCCTGCGCATGCAGGCAGAGACCGGTTGCGACGCGGTGATGATCGGTCGCGGCGCGCTCGGTAACCCCTGGGTGTTCTCGCCGCAGGGCAGGCCACCAAACCTAACCGACCGGATGGCGGCCATCCTCCGCTACCTGGCCCTGACAGCGGAACACCTAGAGGCAAAACGGCTCCTGTTTCGCATCAAGAACCACACCGTCAAGTTTCTCTCCGGTCTCCCCGGTGCTTCCCGGCTGCGATTGGCAATCAACGACGCCGAGACCATTGACGAAATCGTTGCCCTGCTATCCCGCTGCCGCGACGAAGAGGAACAGGCCAGCGCTTAAGGGAATGGAGCGGAAGGCGTGTCCACCGGCTCCGCCTGTGGAGGCGGCAGGTTTTCCAGTTGGCGGTACAGGTGCACTGCGAGGGCCTGGGCGCGGTTCAACTCCTCCCAGGACATGGCGCTCATGAGCTGGTTGCGGTTGAGTGCCGCGGTCGCGTTGCCCCGGCTCGCGGCCAACGAATACCAGGCGTACCCTCGGGCCCGGTCGGTTTCCGTGCCTGTGCCGCTGGCGTACATCAGGCCGGTGTTGGCCTGGGCAAACACGTCGCCCTCTCGGGCCGCCTGCTCGTAGAGGGCCAGCGCGCGGGCGCGGTCCTGCTCACCGCCGAGGCCGGTGTAGAGCAGGTAGGCAAGATCGCTGCAGGCTGCGACACTGCCCTGGGCGGTCGCGCGGTCAAGCCATTTTCTGGCTTCGAGAAAATTCTGCGGCACAGGACTGCCGTGGAAATAGGCACTACCAATGAGGTGAAGCGATTCCGAACTACTTTTTCCCTGTTCCGCGGCTTTGAAAAGCCAAAGGAAAGCGGAGCGGTGGTCCGGGTCTGTGCCTAGGCCGCGATAAAGCATACCCCCGGCAATGAACTGGGCTTCGGCATCGCCGCGCTCCGCGGCCTGCAGGTAAAAGTGTAGGGCACGGGCGTGGTTGATGGGCCGGCCCTTCCCATAATAGTGGCGGTATCCTTCGGCATTGAGGCGCTGTGTGGCGGAATCGTCTCCGGTGGTGGCCCGAACCGGCAGGGAGCCGGCCAGCAGTAAGAGCAACAGGACAATCGGATGGTGCCAGTGCATGGGACAGAGCCTCGCGGCACGGGTTCATGTCGGTAGCCACCTCCGAGCCGGGTGACCGGATATTCGCAGGTAGTACCTGGCCCGCCCTCCCAGGTGAAACGGCCGACAGAGGCGGACCGGATTCAGCTGGTCAGCGCCCGGTAGATCTCTGGCATACGCGCCGGCAGCCGGTCGACCTGGTCGATGAAAATGAAGTTCACCTCCCCGTACATGTGGGCCATGTACTCGTGCGCCTGGCGGTCAATGGTGATGCAAAACGGATGGATGCCGCGGGCCTTGGCCTCAAGCAGGGCATGGCGGGTGTCTTCGATGGCGTACTCGCCCTTATAGTCATCGTAGTCCTCAGGCTTGCCATCCGAGAGGACGATGAGCAGGCGCACCTTGGCCTCTACCGGCTCCAACAGCGAGGTCATGTGGCGGATGGCCGGGGCCATGCGGGTATACTCGCGCGGACCGATGGCGCTGATCCGCTCACGCACCACCTTCGAATACCGCTCATTCAGTCGTTTGACCGGGAAGATCTCACAGCGCAGCCGCCGCATGCCGGAGAAACCGTAGATGGCGTAGCGGTCATCGAGCATCTCCATGGCCTCGCAGATGAGGACCAGTGCCTCTTTGATCGACTTGCCCACCCAGCCGGCGGTGGAATTCGACATGTCCACCAGGAAATGCACGGCAATGTCTCGCTCGTCGCGCGCCAGGCGGACAAAGAGTCGGTCGGAGGGGGGTAGACCGGCGTGGATATCGGAGAGCGATTCAACCATGGCGTCCAGATCGATGTCGCTGCCGTCCCGCTGGCGACGGACAAACCGTTCGGTCGTCCGCATCATCTCGAACTGGTGTCGCAGGCGACGGATATGGCCGCGGTACCGGGTGAGGGTCTGCTCGATGAAGTTGGTCTGCACCCGCTCTATCTCCTTTTCCTTGACCACGCACCACTTCTTGCGAAACCCCTTGCGCCGGTAATCCCACTCGTCATAGACCACAGGCTCCTGCCAGACCTCGTCCGCTTCCTCCGGCGCCCCAGGACCGATGGCAAACATCCGGCCGGCCTGACCAGCAGTGCTTTGTGTGGTCTGCTCGGCCACGGTGGTGCCACGCTGGTGCTCTGCAGAATCGGCCTGGGCACTGTTGGCCATCTCCGGGTTGTCGATGTGCAGCGGTTCCCAGGGCGGCGGCCCGTGCGGCCAGTCCGGCGGAGTGTCGACGATCAGGGCTGTGTCCTGACCCTGTTGGCCGCCCCCGGCCTGACGTTCCTCCTCGTCCGCGACCTCGGGTGATGGGGGCCCAGCATGCAATTTAACAGTCAGGGACTGCATCATGCGCAGTTCCCGGCTTGTTTGCTGCTGCAATCCCAGGTTACGCATTTCCTGGAGAAGGAGGGTACCCTGGAAGGGCATTGGCTGCGTCCGGGTCAGGTCTTCCTCCGCTTCCAGTACTGGCATGAGGGAATGGACCGCCTCCAGGCTGGACCGGTTGTCTGTGGCCGCCATGCGGCAGGCGTCGAGCAGCGCGCGTGCTTCGTCGATTCGCCCGTCTTGGCCTGACTCGGGCCACGCACCCCGCAACAGGCCCTGCTGCAAGTGGTCGAGCAAATTTTGTTCCCGGCTGTCGTCCCCGGTCAGCGCCAGCTGTGGCAGGAGCGGCTCGGCCTGGCGCATCAGCCCGGGCAACTCCTTTTTAAGCACGGCGAGCACACGCGCGGTTTCGAAGAAGTGGTAGAGACTGCGGGCCTGGTCCGGCCGGGCAAAAGAGGAAAAAAACCGTTCCAGAGGGTGAGCCTTTTTTTCCTCAGGCGCGAAGCCCTGCGGGGCCTCGAACACACCGGCGTGCAGACAGGCCCACTGGAACGAGACGATCAGCTTGTAGAACAAGAAATTGCGATCGTGGTCTTCGTACAGGTTGATATCGGCCGGCAAAAAGATCGACTCGCCATCGGTGGCCACGGCCTCGGCTGTGACTAAGACCAGTTCCCGCCCGGCCAGCCCGTTGACATAGGTCTGTAGCCGTGGGCGGATATCGGCCAGGCGCAGGCCGCCTTCGCCTCGGATTTGGCGAAGAAAATGTTCGGCCACGTCCTCCATGAACAATCGAGCACCACGCAATCCCTTGGTCTCGTAGCAGTCAAGCAGGCTATGAACCCACAACGAAAGCTCCTCGGGTGCTAGGCAGGCCATGGCCGGCCCAGCCGCGGAGAGGTAGGAAAAACAAAGCGAGTGGGAAACCGGCCAGATGGCCGGAATCTGGGCAAAAATATCATCGACCTGCTGCGCGTCGGCCAAGGTCAGGGCGGCCAAGGCCTCTTCCACATCCCATTCGTTGGGCAGGCTGGGCGCGACCAGTTGAAAGAACTTCTCCTTAAGAATTTCCAGGTCCATGCTAGTTCAAAACAGTGAGGTGACCATTTCATCCAGCGCGGCCAGCAATTCTGTGTCGTCGGTGAGCGCCTCGCTGATGGCCGCCCGGCAGGCGATGCGCACCGGGATGCCGCGAACGATAAGCTTGCCAGTCTGAATGAGCAGGCGGGTGGAGGCCCCCTCGGCGAGGCCGGAATCCTTGAGGGTGCGGGTCATGCCAGCCAGCTTGACCAAAAGACGTGCGGTTTCAGGGTCCAGTTGCCCCTCTCGACAGACGATCTCCACCTCCCGCTCCGGCTCCGGGTAGTCGAACGACAGGGCAATGAAGCGCTGCCGGGTGGAGGCCTTGAGGTCCTTAAGCACGCTCTGGTAACCGGGATTGTAGGACACGGTGAGCATAAACTCGGGCGGCGCAGTGAGCAGTTCGCCCCGTTTCTCAATGGGTAACTGGCGGCGGTCGTCGGCTAGGGGATG
>JAVEYP010000128.1:0-6115 GCA_034003445.1 Desulfobulbus sp. | reverse complement strand
GGAGATTCTTGTCAAACCGCGGTTTTTTTTCTTCAGTGCGGCGGTATCGTACTTTCTCATTCCTACTCACAGGTTATTGCCATGCCCCGATCGATCGCCGGCATCGTCCTTGCCGCCGGCAAGGGCACGCGAATGTGCTCCGAGCGCGCCAAGGTCCTCCATGAGGTTTTCTTTCGACCGATGGTCCACCACGTGCTCAATGCCGTATTGGGCACCGCGGTCGACCGCTGCGCCGTCATCGTCGGCCACCAACGCGAGGCTGTCGGTACAGCACTAACCGATTATGGGGTCACCCTCGTCGTCCAGGAAGAGCAGTTGGGCACCGGCCACGCAGTGCTCTGCGCAGAGGAAGCCTGCGCCGGGGCGGACCTGGTGCTCATCCTCTGTGCTGACACGCCGCTGGTGCGCGCAGAGACCCTACAGACCATGATCGATGCTCATTGCAAACAGCAGGCCACCCTCACCCTGATGACCACCGTGATCGAAGAGCCCTTTGGCTACGGCCGGATCCTCGTTGATGACCAGGGCGCGGTGCAGGGCATCGTCGAGGAGAAGGATGCAACCGACGACCAGCGGACCATCCGTGAGATCAACGCCGGCATCTACCTGGCCGAACGGGATTTCCTTTTCACCGCCCTCCGCCAGGTGGGCACTGATAACAGCCAGGGCGAAGTCTACCTCACCGACATCGTCGTCATCGCCAACCGCCAAGGCGCGCGGGTGGAAAAATGGTGCCACCCGCAGGCCATTGATGTGCTCGGGGTCAACTCCCGCGTCGAACTGGCAGAGGCGCACGCCGTCCTGCAACGGCGCCACAACCGGAGCCTGATGCTGGCCGGTGTCACCTTCCAGGCGCCAGAGACCACCTTGGTCGCCCCGGACTGCACCATCGGACGCGACACTATCCTGCACGGCGGAGTACGCATCGAGGGTGGCGCGGCTCTTGGTTGCGACTGTTGCATCCAATCGAACTGCGTGCTGCGGGGCTGCCGTCTCGCCGACGGTGTCACTGTCGGCGCCAACAGCGTGCTGTGTGGGGGCGAATTTTCCGCCGGCACGATCGTGCCGCCACTGACCACCCGCTCGGCAGACTGAAAATCTTCACCATTTAGCTGCCTCTGCCGACCACGACAGCGCAGCCTCGACCCCAGACATTCTTCCTTCCCAGCCCCAAGCCGGCCCGGATCACATCTTTGGAGCATTTTCTGCCATGACAGACCTGAAAAAAATGTACTCGACCCTTCTGGGCGACTCCTTCCCCCTAGAGATGACCATCACCTTTGGCGACCAGACCCTGGTCTATCGAAAAAAAACCTGGAAAATCAATCAGGGGGATGGCTCGACAGAAGAGCGTGGCCTGCGCTACGGGGAGAACCCGGACCAGGAAGCGGCGCTCTACGAATTGGTCAACGGCAACCTGCTGCTCGGTGACTGCCGGTTCATCGACCCTGGCAAGGGGCTGGTCAGCGCCATCACCGCGGAGGACATGCTCCAAGTCGGCAAACATCCGGGCAAGATCAACCTCACCGACGTGGACAACGGCCTGAACATCATCAAGTACTTTATCGACAGGCCGGCAGCGGTCATCCTCAAGCACAACAACCCGAGCGGTGCCGCCCTGGGTGACTGCCTTGCTGAGGCCTATAGCCGCGCCAACCGCTGCGACCGGATAGCCGCCTTTGGCGGAGCGGTGGTGGTCAACCGGCCACTGGACCGGGAGACCGCGGAACTCATGGCGGCCAACTACCTGGAGGTGGTCTGCGCGCCCGACTTTGAGGAGGGGGTCCTGGCCATTCTTGCCCGCCGTAAAAACCTGCGGGTGATTCGCATGGCCGGCATCGCCCACTTGGGCGAGTATGAACACCACCGCTTCGTGGATTTCAAATCCCTTATCGACGGCGGCATCATCGTGCAGCGCTCGGCGGCCAACTCCATTCGTGCTGCCTCCGACCTCAAACCCGCCATGGCCACCTACAGGGGGGCCACATACGCCTGCGAGCGACAGCCCGCCGAGCGGGAGGTCGCGGACATGCTCTTCGGCTGGGCCGTGGAGCACGGCGTCACCTCCAACTCGGTCATCTATGTCAAAGACGGCTGCACTGTGGCCATCGGCGCCGGCGAACAGGACCGGGTGGGTGTGGCCGAGATCGCGGTACACAAGGCGTATGCCAAGTACGCGGACATCCTCTGCTTCGACGCCCACGGTCTGCCTTACATTGACCTGGTGGCGGAAATCGGCCGCAACGAGCGCGACCCGGCCGAGCAAGAGGCGATCGACGCACAGGTCCACGCCGATCGCGCCGGCCTGCCCGGCTCGGTGATGATCTCAGACGCCTTCTTCCCGTTCCGGGACGCCGCAGATGTCGGCATCCGCGAAGGGGTCTCGGCCATCCTCCAGGCGGGCGGCTCGATTCGCGACTTCGATTCGATCCAGGCCTGCAACGAGGCCCGACCGCAGGTGGCCATGCTGTTCACCGGCCAGCGTTCCTTCAAACACTGACCCGCTCAAGGAGATTGGCAGGGGGGAGCTGAATCGGCTGCCAGCTGCCGGTGGCCGCAGAACGCTGACAGGCTTCGCCGATGCGCACAGCGGCCAGCCCGTCCTGACCCGGGACCGGATTCGGCCCCTGCCCGCGCAAAAAGGCAAGCCAGTCCGTGAGCAGAGGGACGATGGTGTTCACCAAGGGGCCAGGGTCGATTGCTTTCCGCCGCATGTCATGGATCCATTCTGCCGTGTGGTGCACTTGATCACCGTGCAACTGGGCCGCTGCGCCGACAAACTCGAACCGGCCGGAACGGGCCGGTCCGATCTTGGCGCAGTCGACCGTGCCAAGGGCACCGTTGTCCAGCTCCACCAGAGCTAGCAGGTGGTCCTCGAGACAGCGGCTGTATACGCAGCGGCTTTGGGCCAGCACGCGAGCGATTTCTCGGCCCGTAATAAATCGCAAGGCATCGAACACATGCACCGCCGTGTGCAGGCTCACCCCAGCGCCGGCCTGCTCCGGGTCATCCAGCCAGGTGAGGGCAGCCGGTTCAAGCCGCTGGCTAGCGGTAAAACCGTGCAGCACACCGACCCCATCCAGGCAGCGGCGCAGAGTCCTGATCACCGGATTGTAGCGCAGCGTCTGGCCGATGGTCAGCCCCACGCCACGCCCCTCAAAGTAAGCGAGAATCGCCTCCGCATCGGCGCTATTGGTCGCCATTGGCTTCTCGAGCAGCAGGGGTTTTCCGGCGGCCGCGCAGGCCTCGGCCACCTGGAGGTTGAACACCGGCGGCAGGGCCGCGATAACGCAGTCCACCGCCGGGGCGGCGACCAGATCTCGCCAGTCCTCGAACCAGTGGCAGCCCCAGCCCATGGCCTGCTCCCTGCCCGCCGCCGACCGACGGCTGATCGCTGTCAATGTCAATCCCTCGACATCGTGAATACTATGCTGGGCGTAGCGGCTGCCATGCTTTCCTGCGCCCAAGAGCCCGACCCGCCATTGAGCGTCGACGTGCTTCATGGCGTCTGTCTCTCATGATCGTTGCACAGGTGCTTTTCCCGGCGCTTTCGCTCAATCAAGACGAACAACCGGTACACCGCTGGGTAGCTGCACAGGGCGAGCGGCAAGGCCAGCACTAGACCACCGGTCATCAGCACCACTGCTGCGTCCAAACCGAACTGTACGGCACCTGTTAGGGCCTTCGCCAGCGGCGCCGCGCGTAGGACGTCAAACAAGGCCCGGAGCACCTCCCAACTGACCCGGCCGGGCACCAGCAGGTCACCGACCCACCAAGCGATATAATAGAGGGGAAGATAGGTCAGGGGATTGCAGATAATCGTACAGACAAGCAGGCCAGCCACTGTGCTGGAGCGGGTAGCGACCGTAAGCAGGACGATAAGCAGTGACTTGAGCGGCATCACGGGGGCAAAGCCGATGAACACGCCCACCGCTGTGCCGCGGGCCAGGGAAGCAGGCGAACCCTGTAGTTCCTTCAGCCTGCGGAACAGCTGAACGGCTTTACCGGCCATGTCTGCTGCAGATCAAGACGAACGAACGCACAGGGCGTCCCAGCCTGTTGGTAGGTCGCGTGCGGCAAGCCCGAGGGTGCGAGCAAAGATCAGCAGCTCAGTGGCCGGGCAGTCGACCGAGGGTGCCCGCGCGCCACAGCTGACCTCAGCCGCCTCCTGTTGCAGGTAGGCGAGCAGCGAGGTCGCGGCTTCCCGACGGAACTCCTCGACAGCATAACCGATACCCTCGCTGAAACGCTGGTAGCGATCCCAATTTGAGATCGCCCGGCCGATACCCCGGAACACCGACAGGTCACGGTTGTCGATGTCCAGGTCGCGCCGGATAATCTCCTGGTAGCGGGTCAGGGCCGCCTCCTGCAGGGGCCGCAGTTCCTCGTCGGCGAGGATCAATCCAGGTCCCTCCGGGTCCTCGCACAGGTAGTGGAGGCTCCCATGCAGGGCAACCTCGGGGATCTCTCCCGAATGACGCACGAGCAGGAGCTCCTCCTCAAGGAGCAGGATACGGTCGTTGTTGATCATGATTTGTCCGGCTTGCCGTGGTCGTCATCGAGCAGGAACAAGGTGCGTACCGTATTGATGCGGTCCTGCAAGGACACGCAGTGGTGGTCATTTTTCAGGTACTGTAGGGCCGGATAGAGCATTTTGCTGGCGATGGCCGCGGCCATCCGATCCATGGAATGGCGTCTGGCCTCGGGTAGTTCCTCGAGGCGGCCAAAAGTCTTTGCGACCTCGCCGAGAACGATCTGGTCAATGCGGTCGCGCAGCTGCACGATGGTCGGTCTGGACTCCATGTTTTCCAGCCAGCCACTAAACTTCAGCTGCTCCTCGGCAACAATTCGCTGCGCCTTGACCGCCTCCCGGTCTCGCTCGGACCGGTTCATCTCAACCACGTTGTGCAGATCGTCGATGTCGTAGAGGTAAACGTTGGCCAAGTCGTTGATCGCCGGATCAAGGTCTCTCGGTACAGCAATATCAATGAAGAACAGTGGCCGGTTGCGGCGCTCTCGCATCACTGACCGCACGTCCTCCTTTCGCAAAATAAGGTCAGGCGAACCGGTGGAACTGATGATGATATCCACCCGCTGCAACTGCCCGAGGATCTCCTCCAGAGCCACGGCCTGGCCGTTGTAGCAGCGAGCCAGCTTCACGGCCCGCTCCAGGGTGCGGTTGGCCACGACCACCTCGGCCACCCCCTGACCGACCAGGTGCTCAGCAGCCAGTTCGGCCATCTCCCCGGCGCCGACGAGCAACACCCGCTTTCCGGCCAAGTCGCCGAAGATCTTGCGCGCCAGCTCCACCGCGGCATAGCTGATGGAGACAGCACTGGCCCCGATACGGGTTTCCGTGCGCACCCTCTTGGCCACGGAAAAAGCCTTGTGCAACAACTTGTTCAGCAGGAAACCGGTGCAGCCATTTTTGGCCGCGTGGCGGTAGGCCTCTTTCAGCTGCCCGAGGATCTGGGTCTCGCCAACGATCATCGAATCGAGGCTGGCGGCCACCATGAACATGTGTTCGACCGCGGCTTCATCGAGATGCTGGTAGACGTGCCGGTCCAGTTCTTCGGCCGGTACGGCGCCGGCGAACATCCGCTCGAGGACCTGGACGCGCGCCAGTTCCACATCCCGACAGGTGAATAACACCTCAACCCGGTTACAGGTGGAGAGCAAGTAGTACTCGCGCACGGCCACCAGTTGCCCCAGGTCGCGCAGCGGCTCTTCGTACCCGTCAGCCAAGGCGAGCTTTTCCCGGATCTCCAGTGGGGTTGTCTTATGGTTGACACCCAGCAGCACTATAGTGTCATGCGGCATAGGTATGCACCCCTTCCAGCAGAAAGGAAACGCCCCACAAGGTAAACAGCACGGAGAGGAAGGCGAGAATACTAAGTATGGCAGCCCGGCGGCCGCGCCAGCCCACTGTGAACCGCTGGTGAACCACGGCCGCGTAGAGGAACCAAGTGATGAGCGACCAAGTTTCCTTCGGGTCCCAGTGCCAATAGGCGCCCCAGGCCTGCTTGGCCCAGATCGATCCGGTGACCAGGCCGAGGGTGAGGAGCGGGAAGCCAATGCTCAGGCAGTGGTGATTGAGTTTGTCCAGAGCCTCCAG
>JAVEYP010000127.1:0-6134 GCA_034003445.1 Desulfobulbus sp. | reverse complement strand
CCACATGGGGAAAGCGCCAGATATACCCAAGACGAATCTGGCCACATGGCGTACCTTATGTAAACGCTTCAGTAAATGATGTTGCGGTTTCGGTTGCCTGCGCTGGAGCCAAGCCGCAGAGCAAAAGGCTTGCGCTTGCCAATGAAAGTGCTGTCTTCTTCATTTCTTTCCTCATTAAAATATCAAATGCCAATCGTTTGGTCGGAACGATTTTTTTCACAAAAAAAAAGCCCCCCGGATTACCACAACCCGGGGAGCGATGTTTCTACTGCAGATGCTTCATGGCGTTCTTCAGGTTGTCGATCCAGACGTTTGCCAACGCATCATACTCGGCGACGCCCTTTTGCAGAGGCACGCTCTCGATACCTGCGGATTTGAGCATGTTCTTCCAGGAGTCATCCTCTTCGCCAGCCATATCGTTGATGGAATGGTCCCCGGCAACGCTCATCAGCGGGATGAGATAGGCCTTTTTGATTCCCTTTGCCACCAACATATCCTTGACCTCAGCAAAGGTCGGGCTCCCCTCTACAGTGCCGACATAGATATTGGCATCTTTTTTCTGGAATTTATACATCAGGGCAGAGTAGATCGCATCACTGGGATGGTGGGTTCCATGACCCATAAGCACCACGGCCTCATCCTTAGTGCGGGTTGTGGGAATCATGTTGGCAATGATCAGGTCGACTACCCGGTCCATAAGCTCATTGCTGGCAAGTAGGGGATAGGAGACGATAACCTTTTTGAAGCCGCCGACCATATCGCCGAACATTTTGGCATTGACATAGGTGTCGTGGAATTCAGCGCCGGGGATCATGTGCAGGGACTGCACAGCCACTTTGGAGTAGCCTTCAGCCATCATTTTGGCCAGAGCAACCTCCGGAGAATCGATCATCGTGCCCTGTTTTGCCAGTTTGTTGCGGATGATGGAAGAAGTGTACGCCCAGCGCACTTCGACCTTGGGAAAAGCCTCTTTAGCCAACTTGTCGATGTTGTCAAACGACGCCTTGGCACTGGGAACACTTGTGCCAAAGGTCACAAGCAGGATGGCCGGTCCCTTTGCATCGGGTCCGGTGTGCCCACTGCCATGGGCCGCTGTAAAACCAGAAACAGGCAACAGCAGGCAGAGCAGCAGGGTGAACAGAAAACCTTTCATGTGTCGATACATCGTTACTTCCTCCTTGTGAAAATGGGAATGAGTGAAAAGAGGTGCACAGGGCGCCCCCTTTCGTCTGCGCAAAACGCAAAAAAAATCCTCGAATCAGTATCACTGATTCGAGGATGCCCTGGTATCTCCACGTATCTCTGCCGCCCTTTATCCACAGGGAATTCCGGCACTTCTTTCAGGCAGGTCTTCTGACTTCCGGATTGACCTACTGATTGCGCCTTCCCGACCTGAAAAGGTCAGTGGCATAATGCAATGTTCGTCCCCGGATACAGCGACGGGCTCGTTCCCGATTCGCACGGGATTCCCTTTTAATCCTACAAGGAGCCTGAAAGGTATTCAAATTCATTACCCATAATCTTCTCCACCTGTCAAGAAAGTTCGCTTGGCTGGAGCAGGATCACCGCAGAGGGAACGGTATCATGGAGAAAGGAAAGCCTAGCATCTGGTTGTTTCAGCGGCAGGGAGCCGTCGGCCCAGTATTTGTCAGCCACGTCGAGGATAATCATGTCGTTTGTTTGCAGGCAGCGGATCACCCCCCTGATTTCAGCGCATTTACCCCCGATAATTTGGCCGTAGGAGCAGAGCATCGCCACTATCGGCTGCTCCGGAAAATCAATCTTCGGCCCGTGCCGCCACTGACGATAGCCCGGTGTGCTTTGAAGGAACATAGAAGCCTCAGGAAGATATCACGATGATACATGCTATGGGTTGGCACCGGCTCGGGCTGCGCATAGGTGAGCTGTTTCCCGGTGCAGGCAGGGAGGAAACAGATGGCGTTGAGATATTTATTGGCCAAAATGTGGCTGAAATAGAGTTCGAAACGTGCTGGCTGCCCCGGCTGGCTAGTGGAGACGCCCGGGCTTTGTCCTTTAGAGAAGTCGTCAGATTCATGGTTGCCCCTCGGAACAGTGGCGCAGAGGTTGCGACTGCACGCTTCTCTGCACCATCATCTGCCCCTCTTCTGCCTGAAAGTACATGCGAACCTGCATCTGTAAGCGCGTGTCTTCCTTGAACTCCTGGCCGCTCGTCGGACTGATAAACGAGGACCAGACCGGCTTGGGGAGTGCAACCACAGGTCGTAAGGTTTCCGGATGTACCGGTGTCGGGCAGGTGGGGAAACAGGCACTGGCGGTTGAGGGATTGGACACTGCGATGCCCGCACCAGGAGGCAGGTCGCAGTGCAGCCCATTGTCGCTGTGACGACAAAGCCCTTCGGCAAAGCGGGGTCCAGTGAGAGTAAAGGCGGCAGAGTCGACCTCAATCTCAAAGGTAACAGGCAGGTCGATGGGATTGCCGATATTGTAGAGCCGTATCTCTGCGGGTTGTTCTGTGGTGCAGGTGTCGACAAGTTGATTATTTTGAAGAAAAAAACGGTTGGCATCGGCAAAACCGGAGAGTGCGCCCAGGGCATAGTCCACGGCCTGGACTCGATCCGCGTCGGCTCGTGGAGTGAACCGCACTTTCTCACCAGTCTGGGCATCAAGGAGTTTGTACTTGATGTTGCGGTTTTCCAGCGTAAGGACGCCAACCTGATGCATGCCGCCAGCGTTGCGACTGGCATTTTTAATGGAAGCGCCGCTGGCGCCGATCACCCGGTAGCGGATGCCGTCCAGCTCGCCGTCGTCCTGGTCGTAATGAAAATGGCCGGCCAGTACCGCAAGGACGCCATGTTCCTTGAGCACCTGGTGCACGGGCAACCAGCCGGCCCAGTTATACCAGAGCGGCTGATGGAGAAAGACTATGGTCCCGGTTGCTTGACGGTGCTGGTGGAGATCATCTTTCAGCCATTGCTGCTGTTCCTGGGATATTCGGGCAAGGAAGGTGTTGCCCCAGCGGGGATCGGCGTGTAGATGCTCCTGGGAATTGAGGGCTACGAAATGGTAGCCACCATGGTCAAAGCTGTAATACAGGCGGTCTGCGGCCTCCGGCACCACCGTGGCAATGAGTTCCTGGAAGAGCGTTTCTCTGCTCCGATCCGGGGAGTCGGCAACCCGTTGCGGAGGATTGACATCGTGATCACCGGGCGTCATGTACCACGGTTTGCGCAGCCGTGAGAGCAGGGTGGTTGCGGTGTGAAAATCTCGTCGGATCTCGGCCTCTTCTCGGCTGCTTTCTAGCAGGTCGCCCACATGGAGCACGAGATCGACCTTTTCCCGGTTCAATGTTTCGATGCCTTGGGCCATAATCCGGTACGACTGTTCCAGGTCAGGGGAACCGGTCTGATCGCCCAGGATGCCGATTGTGAGACTGTGTGCCTGGAGCCGGCCACCGGTCAGAACCAGCAGAGCGGCTGCGACCATCAGGGGAAAGATATGTTTGTTCATCCGGTCGCTCCATGGAAAAGAGTTTCAAAGTCGATCCTGTCCTGAAATCGTTTTTTACGGGTTCTGTTGGTGTCCAGGACAAAGCGGCAGCTCTCCCTCGGGCCTGCGAGCTGTTCTTCCCATCGCTGGTGGCCCCCCGGTGTCATCCAGATGCCTCCACCCTCAGTGGAACACGCCGCAATGGCCAGATTGTCGATAGTGCGAGCACCAGCCACCAGCCGATCTTCCTCAGAAAGCAGGCGTTCGCAGGCGATAGCCAGGTCGCAACCCTGCTTGGCCGCGGCCAGCGCCACCTCTGGATGATACAGGGAGGCAAAAGGCGCCAGCAGTACCCTGGCGGGTCCGCAGTCAAAGCGGGGCAGGGCGTCCAGGGCGCTGTCAGGGGAGAGGTTCCAGGATATTTGTTGCGGTGCCAGGGCTCCATCAAACCAAAAAAAAGTAGACCCCTGCGGTGTTTCGCGGCACAGGGCCACCCTTTGACCAGAAACAGCACAACAGGCCTGGATCTGGTTCAAGGTGGCGTCGCTGTATCCCAAGGCCGGCAGCAGAGAGAGTGTGTCCGGCAGCTGATCCCTGTCTGTGTTGGCTGCTTGCAGGGCTGCAACGGCTTGTTCCTGTGCGCCAACCACGATGCAGCTGATGAGCAGCGGTCCTGGGGTCGGAAGTTGCAGAAATGAAGTCAGATCCATGATTGCAGACAGGTTCAGGCAGCAGTCATGCATACCTGGCCAGTGCCGGGAAGCCATTTTCCCTAGCCGTTGTGCTGCTTTCAGCTGGTTGTCCGCCTGTAACGGCAGGCTTGTCATGATAATTGTGGATTGTTGGTGGTGCTCATTGAGGAGCATTGTGCCGTGGTCATCAACAACAGCCGAGGTCGCTTGGTGACAATCCATAGCCAGATCCATACCGGTGCGGTTGCATGCCGCCACGGAAAAGCCGTTCTCCAGGGCTCTGGCCCGCCATAGCTCTGCAGGGTCCACGCCCGATGGTGGCCAGTTGGCCAAAATCAGGAGAAGATTGGCGCCGCGCAGGGCGGTTACTCTGGGCATCAGGCTGTGGTAGGAATCGGAACAGACCAACACCCCGACCCGTCCCCAGGGGGTAGCAAAGGTATTGTCCTCCTTGGGATTGCCGGAGCAGGCCCACCGGGATTCAGCGTTGATCTTGCGGTATCGGCAGACAATCTCACCCGTGGGCCCGACGACAAAGGCACTGTTATACAAGATGCCGGTTTGGGTATCGTGCTCCGCTAGGCCAATACAGGCAAAAAATCCATAGGTCCGGGCAAGGTCGGCAAGTGCGGTCAGCGTTGGCCCAGTGGCGGTTTCCGCATAGGGGGCAATATCCTGGCGGCTGTTGAACGAGTACCCAGAGATGGAAAGCTCAGGACCCACCACCAGGTGCGCACCCTTTTCTCCTGCCTGTCGGAACAGGGTTAAGAGGTTTTTCCGGTTCAATTCCGGCTGCTTGTGGTCCACCCTGCTATGGATGAGTGCCAGCTTCAGAGACGGCATGGTTTCCTCCTGGTGCATGTTCATTTTGGTGGTGCAGGTATAATTTGGCCAGGGTGCTGTACAGAGTACAGGCCAACAGCGGGTTCCCGGCCCTGTTATAATACAGTCGGCTGGGACAGTCGCCCGGGCAGCGGTTTTTCAGCGGGCAGGAACGGCAATCTGTTGCCAGATCGGCAAGCGTCTTGTGCGGAAACAGGGGTAACGGGTTGGGCTGGCCAATGCTTCCAGCAGCGAACTGCGGGTCGGCCAGGCTTTGTCCGCAGGGGTACAGTCGTCCGTCTGGGTGCACGGCCAGGCTCTCACCCTGCTGGGCATAGCAGAAGCTGCGGTGGCGGTTGGCAGCTGTTGTTTTTTCGGCCAGTAACTGTTGAACCAGTTCCAGCTCCCGTAACTGCAGCGGGATCTCTTTGCATTGATTGACGACACCAAGCGTCTTGACCAGAGACTCCACGCCGCTCATCAACGCCGGTGACTCAGCCGGAGCAGGAGCAGTAACGTCACGGGCCTTGCCCTTGACCACCAAGAGGTCCAGGCCAAGCCCCAGTGCCTGGCGAAAACCGGCCAGCAGCAAGGCCAGGCGGTCGAGTGAGCCAACGTTGTGGTTACTGACCACAGTGGTGACCCGGAAAGGGATACCAAAGGACTCGAGCAATTGCAGGCCGCGCAGGGTTTCCGCTGCCCGGCCGCGCAGGTGCTCCTGGATGGCCGGAGGGCCGTCCAGGCTCACTCCCACTTGAAGTCGATACCGTTTGAACAGGCCAATCACCCGCTCGTCCAGGCAGGTTGCATTGGTCTGGATCCCTATGGTGCAGGGGCGAGGCAGGGACAGTGCCCTTTGTGCCGCGGCTTCTATCAGCTCAGGTACAAGCGTTGGTTCGCCCCCAGTCAGCTGGATGTGCAGGCGTCCGCTGCCGTCTGCAACCCTGGCAATGACCTGGTCCAGCGTCGTGATCGACATATCCTGCCGCTCTGCAAGATCGCCATGATAGCAATAGCTACAGTGCAGGTTACATCGGCTGGTGAGCACCAGCATGAGATAGTGGATGGTGGCCGGTCAGGTGTCATCTACACATTGCCGGCGCATGCGGGTCAAAACTCAATTCCTTTCTGAGCCTTGACTCCGCTTTTCAG
>JAVEYP010000126.1:0-6148 GCA_034003445.1 Desulfobulbus sp. | reverse complement strand
GGGTTGACGCCCAGGGATCTGGGGATGATGGCGCCGTCGAGCACCACCAACCCAGGATGCAGAGCAGTGCCATCGCTGCCGGCAAAGACCTGGCCGGCATGGTTGACCACGCCGTCCTCTGCCCGCTCCGCCATCACACAGCCGCCCAGAGGATGCACCGTTATCAGGCCATGCCCGAGCTGTTCGCTCCAGCCTGGATTTTTTACGTAGGTGCCGCCCAGCGAACGCGTAGCCTCCTTGAGTCGCTGGTTCACCTCCTTGAAGATCGGCTGTTGACCCACCCCGGGCCAATGGATGCGCAGGCGATCGTTCTCCAGTACCATTTGCCCGGAAGAGTCATCGTGGCTCATCGCCAAAAAGGTCTGGGTGTTGCGAGTAGCCCCCTGATAGGGACCGCGTATTAAGCTTTCCCACTCCCGGGCTCGCTTTTCAGCCCTATCCTGAAATCCGCCATCTGTCTCTTCTCCCACCGCCAGGGCAGCGGCACCGAGTATCTTGGGTAGAAATGAGGCAAGAGCACCGGGAATCGAGCCCTCCTCAATGACCATGCCATCGGTGAAATTGGCCTGTTCGCGCAGATCGATGATGCCGGTGATGCAGGGACCCACCGGCTCCCGCCCCTGCGGCGAACGGTTTCCGAAGCCGATGCCGTCAATCGTTTGATCGCTGTTGTAGGCAAAACCCAGCACATCGCCGTTGCCAGTGAATCGTCTCCCCAATTGCTCGGAGAGCACGAGCCCGTGACGGCGTGAGCGGAGCAGGATTTCTGTGGAACCCAAGGACCCAGCGCCAAGGATCACCTGATCGGCACTGACTGAGCGGAGTGCTCCCTGGAGAGGCTCAAAACCGGTTTCCAACACCTGAAAGTACACCCTCCAGCGGCCGTTTTCTCGCTCCAGGTAACGAACCGAGGCACAGGTGTAGATTTCTGCCCCATGCTGAACCGCGTCGGGCAGGTAGTTCATGATCAAGGTGTTCTTTGCCCCGACGTTGCAGCCGGAGACGCAGTCACCACAGGCGTTGCACGCCTTCTGCTCCACACCCTGGGCATTGACACCGTCCCTGAAACTGACATTGATGGGCGGATGATAGACCGGTCCCAGCCCTTGGGCAGAGCGCTTCAGGGCCTGGTATTTGTGGAGGGCCGGCGCTTCGTCCGGATAAGGGGTTGCTGCCAGCATCTCCTGTACGCGCGTGAAGGATTGGTCAAGGATGGTTGTGCGGTCCTTTCGCAGGGCCAGGGGCCATCGTTTATCCTCGAACACCCTTGGCTCTGGGCGGAGGGACACGTTGGCGTTGACGAGCGAGGTGCCGCCTAAGCCGCAGCCGAGCAAGACGTTGATCTCTTTATTGATACGGAAGTCAAAGAGTCCTGTGCGGCACAACGGTGGCCCCATGGGCAGATCGGCTTGCAACTGTGCCAAGGCCTCTGCCTCGGTATTAGGATACTCGCCGGGCTGGAACTCTTTGCCCCGTTCGAGCAGACAGACCTGCTGGCCGGCGCGCGCCAGCCTGGAGGCGGCAACCGCTCCTCCGTATCCCGAACCAACAACAACCACGCTGTAATGAGACTGCATACGGTGCAGCGGGAGCGACAGACGTTTCATGGGCAGGACTCCTTCAGCATTGAGGAAGAGGGAACAGGGAACCAAACTATGAGAAGAAACGGCTCGACTCGCATATGCCGGAGTACATTGGGGGATAATGACGGGTAACCCTCTATTTGCCTGATATTATGCGTCGCTACCGGCCGCACGACAATAAAAAAGGTGAGGATTTTTCGGGTAGTGATTGTACCGCTGACAAGTGGGCTGCGCCGCCGCAAGGACGGGAAAGAGAAGGTCCCGGCATTCCCGCTCGGGAGGCTAGGCCTGAGGTGATCACGGCTTCGGAGCAGGTAGTGGACGTCTGGACTAATAGTCGCGGGAAGCAGCTGGTCCGGGTCGTCATGCTGGCCGAGCCGGGGCACTAGGCGCCGCTGTTTGTCCGTTTTTTTTCGGACTGCGACCTGATTGAGGATTGTTATGATTTCATCACCTATACGGAGGCCAGCGAAGACTATTTTCATCTGGCTCAGGAGGGCGCCCGGCTCGACAGGATGCTTCGTCCTGCCGACTGGCACTACCGGCGGGACCCGGACCGAGATGGTCTCCCTGCGAGCCGCTAGCAGGTACCGCCTCGCCCACGGATAGGGGTGGCGCTGCGAGATCCCGGGCTGGGACGGTGACCTGCTGAAGAGACCTCCGCTCGGCTGACCTGGCGGCGCAATCTATTGACGCGTGCACAAAAAACCTCTAGGCTGCGCCACTTTTTACCCCGCTCCCCTTTTCCCCCGAGGCCCACATGACCGCTCCCGCCATCCAGTCCCTGCTTGCCGCTTTCGACGAGTTGGGCGACACCTACCTCAAGGCCGAGGTGGACCAGGCCCTGCACCAGCAGGCCGCGCTCACCCCGCACCTGCTCGCCATCATCGAGTCCCTCCTCGACAATCCGTTGCGCTATGTCCTTGAGGGGCATAACGGCCACGTCTACGCGGCCTTCCTGCTCGCCCATTTCCACGAGCCGGCCGCGCACCAGCTGCTCATTCGGGCTTTTTCCGTCGACGAGGAGGTGCTGGTCGATCTCTGGGGCGACATGACCACCGAGACCCTGCCCACGCTCCTCTACCGGACCTGTGACGGCTCGCTAACCGGAATCATGGACCTGATCCGCGACCGGGAGGTGGACCAGTACGTGCGCTGCGCGGCCATGGAGGCCCTGTCCTACGTGGTGGCTTTTGACCCGGACCGCCGAGACGAGGTGGTCACCTTCCTGCAGGGCCTGTTCACCGGCGCGGAGGCTGCGGCGGATTCCTATTTCTGGGGCAATTTGGCGGCCACCCTCTGCGACCTCCACCCTGGCGACTCCATGGCCTTCATCACCCAGGCCTACGCGGACAACCTGGTCACGCCCGCCTTTCTCGACCCGGGCTATGTGGAGGCGGCCAACGAAAAGACCCGGGAAGCGTCCCAGGCCGATCTGTCCAACTGGGTGCAGGCACGCATGCCTGTAGATGTGCATGCCTACATCTCCTGGTTTGCCGAATTTCACCAGGACGATCATGATCAGCCGATGGCCGGCGGCACGGATTCCTCCGGGGACGATCACCACTAGGCGCCCGTTCTGCTGCCGGCTCCGGCTGACCGGACAGATCAGTCCACGGCTTGGATGCGGACGAAACGGGGCAGGCTCTGGCCATTGATCTCGACCTGTTCGCAGAACATCGCGTACGGCCGCACCCACAGCCCGCTCTCGTTGGAGAGCGGGCGGTAGAGGACCAGTGGTTCGAGTGTCTCGCTGTGGCGGACTACCCCGAACACCTCGTATTCCCCGCCCTTGTAGTGGCAATAGTGGCCCGCAGCTAGTGCGGGCAGTGGCGCAAGATCATCCACCCTCTTTCCTCCCTTTCTTTTTTCAATTCGGGCGGCTGTACGCGGCCCGCCGTGTTTCAATTTCCACACCATCTCCATGAACAGCCCGCGCGTCCGCCCGCGCTCCGGCTCGAGGTCAGCGGATAGGACTTAGCCAAGCAGGCAGACCAGCCGACCCGGGGCCTGCACGGTCAGATCCTGAAACAGGATGACTGAGTCGGCCTTTGTCGACAGGCCAAGATAATCTTCCAGGCTGCGTTCTGCCTGCCAAGTCAACACCTCTGCCTCATTTAGACAATCCGAGAGATTCCGGCCACAAGGAAATACACCTGTTGTCAGTATCCGGCAGCAAGCCGGACCCCCCTTGACCAGGCGGTCAACCACGATCGCAAGGCGGCCACCTTGGACGCTGCCGGGATGGAGGACCATCCCCTGGAGTTGGTCGCGGATGCGGGTACTGGCATGACCGGCGTGCTGAGGCCAAGCGGGCAGAGGAAGGCCCTCGGGTTGTTCATTGCTATGACGTATTAGACAAAAAATTCCTTTCGACGATGACAAATCACGGTAGTGCGGCCTCCGCACCACGCTCACTTCTCACCACAGTTGTGAAACCTTTCCCATCTTATTATAAGGGGGACCGTGATGCGGTTCTCCCGGAAATGAAGCGCGGGAATACCCGACACAGAATCCGTTACTTCGCAATAAGGAGGCGAATGCATGTCAGTCATTACAAACGTCATCGACAAGGTGAAACAGCTGGATCCGGGTGAGCATGAATTCCATCAGGCCGTGACCGAGGTGATGGAAACCCTGGAGCCGACCGTTGCGCGGCACCCAGAGTTCGTCAAAGCCAATATTTATGAGCGAGTCGTCGAGCCCGAGCGCACCATCATTTTCCGCGTACCATGGATGGACGACAAGGGGGGGGTACACGTCAACCGCGGCTTTCGGGTCCAGTTCAACAATGCCATCGGGCCGTTTAAAGGCGGCATCCGCTTTCACCCGTCGGTCAACCTCTCCATCATCAAGTTCCTCGGGTTTGAGCAGATTTTTAAGAACGCCCTCACCACCCTGCCCATGGGCGGCGGCAAGGGCGGCTCGGATTTTGACCCGAAAGGCCGGTCCGACAGCGAGATCATGCGCTTCTGCCAGGCGTTCATGCGTGAGATGTTCCGTCACATCGGCGCGGACACGGACGTGCCGGCCGGCGATATCGGCGTTGGTGGCCGTGAGGTCGGCTATATGTTCGGCTACTATAAGAAGATCAAAAACGTGCATACCGGCGTGCTTACCGGCAAGGGGCTGGAGTATGGTGGCAGCCTGGTGCGGCCGGAGTCCACTGGTTACGGTGCGGTCTATTTTGCCGCCGAGATGCTGGCTACCCGCGGACTCGACCTCAAGGGCAAGGTGGTGGCGGTAAGCGGCTCCGGCAACGTCGCTCAATACGCTATCGAGAAGATCAATCAGTTGGGCGGCCGGGTGATTTCGATCTGCGACTCGAGTGACACCGTCATTGACGAGCACGGCATCGATCCAGAGCGACTGAAGTACCTGATGGAGTTGAAGAACCTCCACCGCGGCCGGGTGAGCGAGTACGCCAGCACTTATAACGCCACCTGCATCGAGGGCAAGAACGTTTGGGATGTGCTCCGCGATCAGGGCATCAAGGTGGATCTTGCTATGCCCTGCGCCACCCAGAACGAACTGGACGGGCAGCACGCCCAGGCCTTGGTACAGAATGGCTGCATCTGCGTGGCGGAAGGCGCGAACATGCCGTCCACCCCTGATGCGGCTCGGGTCTTCCAGGAGGGCAAGGTACTCTACGGTCCGAGTAAGGCGGCCAATGCCGGCGGCGTGTCCACCTCTGGCCTGGAGATGAGTCAGAATAGCCTGAAACTCTCCTGGAGCCGCGAGGAGGTGGACAACCGGCTGCTGCTCATCATGAGGAGCATTCACAAATCCTGTCTCGACGCCGCCGAGGCGTACGGTCGGCCGGGCGATTATGTGATGGGCGCGAACATCGCCGGCTTTACCAAGGTGGCCAGGGCCATGCTGGCCTACGGCGTGGTCTGATTGAGGAGAGCGGGC
This sequence comes from Desulfobulbus sp., assembly GCA_034003445.1. Classification (GTDB taxonomy): domain Bacteria; phylum Desulfobacterota; class Desulfobulbia; order Desulfobulbales; family Desulfobulbaceae; genus Desulfobulbus. The sequence goes on along the minus strand of JAVEYP010000126.1, from coordinate 650 downwards.
GGGCAGAACGCCCCGTTCAAGAGGAGCAGGGCCGGTATTCCGGAGGGTGGACGCCAGAGGGTTTTCGCGCGCGTTGCTCCGGAGACCGGCCCTTTTTTCTTCGGGCCGCGCCGGGTGCCGGTCAGCTCCTGGTTGCGGACGAACCGGAGGTCACGGGCGCAGTGATGCTCCATGGGCCAGGCCCGAGCAGCAGGGTAGGAATTTTTTTTTGGGGTTGACCGCGGTTCGCTTTAGGGGATGCTTTCCGGGCAGCGGATGGCCTCGTCCGGGGCGGTCAGGTAGGCGGTCAGGGCGCGCAGCAGGTACCAGCCGTCGCGGCTGCCCGCGGTTTCGCGGATGGAGTGCATGGCCAGTTGGGGCACGCCGATATCCACTGCGGGCACGCCGAGAGCGGCCGCGGTTAGCGGACCGATGGTGGACCCGCAGGCAAGATCGTTGCGCATCACGAATTGCTGACAGGGCACGTCGGCCTGGCGGCAGAAGCGCCGGAATAGGGCCGCAGTGGGGCCGCTGGTGGCGTAGCGCTGCGCGGCGTTCATTTTGATGACCGGCCCGCCATTCATAAGCGGCAGGTGCTCGGGGTCGTGGCGGCCTGGGAAGTTGGGGTGCACACCGTGGGCGTTGTCCACTGACACAAACAGGGAGTTCGC
>JAVEYP010000125.1:0-6177 GCA_034003445.1 Desulfobulbus sp. | reverse complement strand
AAGCGGCCACGCATCGGCTGCGGGGACGACCCGGCCCTGGTGCTGTCCCTCAAGCCCGACCTAGTGCTCACCCGCCCGCAGATCAGCCGGGATTGCCCCGGTCTGGTGTCCGCATTGGAACGGCACAACATCCGCGTGCTCTCCCTGCAGCCGGCCAAGGCCTCGCAGCTGTTCGCCTACTGGGAAGCCCTTGGCAAGGTGACCGGCCGTGATCGTGAGGCGCGAACCATGATCGAGACCTTCTCCCGCAAACTGGAGGCAATCACCGCCGATGTACGCCAGATCCCGCCGGAACGACGCAAACGGGTCTTCTTCGAGGCTACCCACCGCCAGATGCTGACCTTTACGCCCGCTTCGCTGGCCATGTTCGTGCTCGAGTCTGCGGGCGGGATGAACGTCGCCGCCGACGCCGAGCGGGTGCCCGCGACACCACTCGCGCCCTACGGCAAGGAGCGCATCCTGGCCAAGGCCAACCAGATCGATCTCTACCTGGCGCAGAGCGGCCGCACCAACCCGGTGAGCGTCGACGACATCGTTCGCGAGCCTGGCTTCAAAGTAATCCCCGCAGTACAGAAGCGGCAAATCTTTCTCGTCGACGAGGACATGGTCTCCCAACCGACCATGGGGCTCATCCAGGGCATCGGCTTCGTCAAGTCCCTGCTCTATCCGGACTACGACCAGAACGGGATCACCGTGCTGTGACAGCGCAACCGGCCCTGCTCATCGCTGGCACCCACTCCGGCTGCGGTAAGACCACCGTCACGCTGGCGGTGATGGCCGCACTGGCCCGGCGTGGGGTGCGAGTGCAGCCCTTTAAATGCGGACCGGACTTCATCGATCCGAGCCTCCACCGTCTCGTCACAGGTCGGGTGTCACGCAACCTGGACGTGCGCATGTGCGGCACGGACTTTGTCCGCCGGACTTATGCCCGCCACGCACCGGCGGACGGCTGCGCCATAGTCGAGGGGGTGATGGGGCTGTTCGACGGCGAACGCGGCTCGGCCGCCTGCCTGGCCAAGACCTTGGACCTGCCGGTGCTGCTGGTGGTCGACGTGCGCTCGGCAGCGGAGAGCGTTGCTGCGGTGGTCAAGGGCTTCGACACCCTCGATCCGGATCTGCGCGTCGCGGCGGTTGTCGCCAACCGCATCGGCTCGTCGCGCCACGCGGATATGGTGGCCACGGCCATCCGTACCCTCGGTCGGCCGGAACTGATCGGCCTGCTGCCACGACGGGAAGAGGTGACCATCCCCTCCCGCCACCTCGGCCTGCACATGGGCGAGGAGGGGCCGCTGACCGGTGAAGGTCTAGAGCGGCTGGCCTGCCTCGCCGAGGACCATCTCGACCTTGACCGGCTCCTCGCCCTGGCCGCTGACCGGCAGCCGGTAATTGCGTCCGCTCCGGCCGAGGCCACGCTTGGCCACGGGCCGGTGCGCATTGGCGTGGGCAGGGATGCTGCCTTCTGCTTCTACTACGAAGACAACCTCGACCTGCTGCGTGTCGCCGGCGCGGAATTGGTCTTCTTCAGCCCACTGATTGACCGAGAATTGCCGCCCGGGCTAGGCGGGCTCTACCTGGGCGGCGGCTACCCGGAGCTGCACGCTGCGCGTCTTGCCGCCAACACCACCATGCGGGCCGCCATTCACGCCTTCGCTGACAGCGGCCGGCCCGTGCTGGCCGAGTGCGGCGGCTTCATGTACCTGACGCGCTCCCTGGTCGACCTGGAGGGAAAGGAACACCCCATGGTCGGCATCTACCCTTGCCGGGCGCGGATGCAGGGCCGCCTCGCCAGCCTCGGCTACCGGCAGCCGACCCTGACTCGCGACACCTGGCTCGCCTCGGCGGGCACGGTGCTCGCCGGTCACGAGTTTCACTATTCGGTCCTCGAGGGCGGACCAGCGGCCACAGCCGTCTTCCGCCTCGACGACGGCCGCGCCGAGGGCTACCTGCACCGCAACACCCTGGCCGGCTATGTACACCTGCACTGGGGCCGTACGCCTGAGGTCGCGGTCCGTTTCGTCCAGGCCTGCCGGCTGCTGGTTTGAGAACGACGACCGTGGCTGCCCTACCTGTGTATTAAAGGCTTCCGGTATCGTCTTTTTGCCTCAGTAGAGACTGACACACAGCAAGTGGCGTTGTGCCGAAACAAGGCTGTTCACCATCGGCTACCGCCCAGGATACAAAGCCACCCGCCTCGGCACGACCAAGCGAACTGCATAAACTGATTTTTAACCTCTTCTTCCTGTCCTTATCTGCCACTGCCCTGCGCAACCAGCTTAAACCTACGCCTTGGTTGTTGCTGGAGAGCACACGTCACCGTCAAGGGCCGGCCTTCCCCGATCGCTGACTCGGGTTATACTCCGACAGCCCCCTGCATCGACGACCCTAAAAGTGCCCTCTAATGAGGGCCTTTTCTTTGCAGGCTGGCGATGAAGACGGCAATTGGGAAATTACAAAATCGAGCAACACGACCACCGCCACTGCGGCCACAAAATACCGATCGCTCCACTCACTGTTGAGCAAGTGTTTCTGTCACATGCCCTCTTCGGCATCACGAAAGGAGGTTGCGAAACAATCAACCTGTGCGGTATAATTTTTACCAAATAAGGTCGAGGGGGCCGGAGTTCCGGCCCCCTTTTTTTACCCCGGCGCAGCACCGCTCGGGGCCACGGGCAGGAACTAGACAAGGACACCGATCGTGAGCAATCAGCTGCAAAAAGAAATCCAGAGACGCCGCACCTTCGGCATCATCAGCCACCCGGACGCGGGCAAGACCACCCTCACCGAAAAGCTGCTGCTCTTCGGCGGCGCCATCCAGATGGCCGGCGCGGTCAAGTCGCGCAAAACGGCCATGCACGCCCACAGCGACTGGATGGCCATCGAACGGGAACGTGGCATCTCGGTGACCACCTCGGTGATGAAATTCAACTACCGCGACTACGAGATCAACCTGCTCGATACCCCTGGTCACCAGGACTTCTCTGAGGACACCTACCGGGTACTCACCGCAGTGGACTCGGCGCTCATGGTGATCGACTCGGGTAGGGGTGTAGAAACCCAGACCACCAAGCTGATGGAGGTCTGCCGGATGCGCAATACGCCAATCATCACCTTTATCAACAAGCTCGACCGCGAGGGTCTGGACCCGCTGGACATCCTCGCCGACATCGAGGAGAAGCTACAGATCGAGTGCGCGCCGCTCTCCTGGCCGATCGGCATGGGCAAGGGGTTCAAGGGCGTCTACGACCTGCACCGGAAACAGATCACCCTGTTCACCCCCAGCCAGGGCACCCGCCCAAAGGACCGGATCGTGGTTCACGACCTGGCCGATGCCATGCTGGACGAACTGCTCGGCAGGCTGGCCGCCGACAAGCTTCGTGAGGACGTCGAGCTGCTAGACGGCGCGGCCAACCCGTTCGTTTACGAAGAGTACCTCAAGGCCGGACAGACGCCGGTGTTCTTTGGCAGCGCCATCAACAACTTCGGCGTGCGCGAGATGCTCGACGCCTTTGTCGAACTTTCCCCTCCGCCCGGCCCGCGCGCCACCACCACCCGCATGGTCGACCCGGCGGAGGAATCCTTCAGCGGCTTCACCTTCAAGATTCAGGCAAACATGGACCCAGCCCATCGCGACCGCATCGCCTTTTTCCGCATCTGTTCGGGCAAATTCACCCGCGGCATGAAGGTCATGCACCACCGCATCGGCAAGGAGATCAACCTGAGCAATGCCACCGTGTTCATGGCCCAGGAGCGCTCCCACGTCGACGTAGCCTGGCCTGGCGACATCATCGGCATCCACAACCACGGCACCATCAAGATCGGCGACACCTTCACCGACAAAGAAGAACTCAAATTCACTGGCATCCCCAGCTTCGCACCTGAGCATTTTCGCAGGGTGGTGCTGAAAAATCCGTTAAAGGCGAAGCAGTTGCAGAAGGGGCTCCTGCAGATGGCCGAGGAGGGTGCGGTACAGGTGTTCCGGCCGATCGTGGGCAACGACTACATCCTCGGCGCGGTGGGAGTGCTCCAGTTTGAAGTGACCATGACCCGGCTCAAGGACGAATACGGCGTGGACGCCACCTATGAGCCGCTCAGCTACACTCTGGCCCGCTGGGTGACGAGCGACAACAAGCAGCAGCTGCGCGAATTCGAGAAGAAAAACCAGTTTCACCTCGCCCTCGACGCCGAGGGTCACCTCAGCTACCTGATTGAGGGCAGCTGGCGGCTCGCTCACACGCAGGAGCTGTTCCCCGAGGTGGTGTTCCACAAGACGCGCGAGTTGGTGTGAGACCCCCCGTGCCCCAGCTCGGCCGGTCGCTTGAGAGGCGACCACTGCCTTGACCCACAGCGATCCAGACCATGTCCTCGATCCTCCTCATCCACCCGCCCGTGGCCAAGCCCGGCGAACCGCCCGCCGGCATCGCCCTGCTGGCCGCGGCCCTTCTCGCACGTCAGGTCCCCTGTACCCTGCTCGACGCCAACCTTGAGGCCCAGCTGGCCCTCATCGGCGAGGCCGATTCACCGCCTGACACCTGGTCGACACGGGCCTTACGCCACCGGGACGAGCACCTCAACGCCCTGCGCGCGCCCACGCTGTACAGTAACCTGGACCGCTGCCGGCGGGCCATAGCTGACACCAACCGGCTGCTTGAGCTAGCCGCCCGTTCCCGCTCCGGGGTGCGCATCAGCCTGAGCGACTACACGGACGAAAAACGCAGCCCGCTCGCCAGCGACGACCTGCTCCGGGCCGCAGCGGAGCATGAACAGAGCCTCTTCTTCCCTTGGTACGGGGCGCGACTGCCCGGGCTGCTCGAGGAGACCGGCGCCACCCGGGTGGGCATATCGCTTTGTTTCCTCAGCCAGGCCCTGCCCACCTTTGCCCTGCTCGGCTTTCTCCGCGCCCGCTGGCCGGGACTCCAACTCGTGCTCGGCGGCGGGCTCGTCACCTCGTGGATGAGCCAGCCGGGCTGGCGCAACCCCTTTGCCGGCCTGGTCGACCACTGCATCAGCGGGCCGGGCGAGGGCCCGTTGCTCGACCTGCTCGGCGCAGGGCCCCCACCCGCCGATCTCGCCCCCGACTACACCGGCCTGCCGCTGGCCGACTACCTCGCCCCCGGACCCATCCTGCCCTATGCCGCCTCGCGCGGCTGCTACTGGAACCAGTGCCGCTTCTGCCCGGAACCGGCCGAGGGCAGCCGCTGGCGCGAGGTCAGCCCGGCCACGGTGGTCCGCCATCTACGCGGGCTGCGGGCGCAGTTGCAGCCGGTGCTCATCCACCTGCTCGACAACGCCCTCAGCCCCAGGCTCCTGCGCGCGCTCGCCGAGGACCCGCCCGGCGCGCCCTGGTACGGTTTTGCCCGTATGCACGAGCAGCTGGCCGACCCGGACTTCTGCCGGCGGCTGCGGGCGAGCGGCTGCGTGCTGCTCAAGCTCGGCCTGGAATCGGGCAGCCAGGCGGTGCTCGATGCCATGGCCAAGGGCATCGGCCTCGATCTGATGGAACGGACGCTTGCCGCCCTCTCCCAGGCGGGCATCGCCACCTACGTCTACCTGCTCTTTGGCACGCCCTCGGAGTCGCTTGTGGAGGCGCGCCAGACCCTCGACTTCGTCTGCCGCCACCACAATCAGATCACCTTCCTCAATCTGGCCGTGTTCAACATGCCGCTGGCCAGCGAAGAGGCAGCCCACCTGCCAGGGGGCAGCTTTTCCGGCGGGGACCTGTCGCTCTACCGGGATTTCGTCCACCCGCGCGGCTGGGACCGCCGCTCCGTACGCGCCTTTCTTGACCGCGAATTCAAGCGCCAACCGCAGATCGCCCGTATCCTTCGCCGCGACCCGCCACTGTTCACCTCGAACTACGCCGCCCTGTTCACCGCAGGCTTCCCTTGGCCGAACCACAAGCAGACGAGCGGTTGACGCCGCACCACCTTGCCGAGCGACAGGAAATGCGACCCCGGTCTTTTTGAGGCAGAAAAATATCGTCGTTAATGCTAGGCTGGCAGCCTGTTCACGAGCCACCGTCACTGGCTCTGTCCCGACCCGTTTTCGTCTTCCCGCTATCCAAGGAATCCATCATGGCCACACTCGTCACCCAGCTCCACCGGCGGATTCGCGCCGACTTTGCGTACTGCTACAACGTTGCCTTCACCCGCCCGCTAACCTCCCTGGAGATGGAGCGAC
>JAVEYP010000124.1:0-6182 GCA_034003445.1 Desulfobulbus sp. | reverse complement strand
TACACGTAAACGCGTCCGATGCAGATTCGGTTTTTGCGATAGCTTCCATAAACCATCTCGTCAACGGTTCCGGAATAGGTTCGGATGCCATACTTGAATTTCACCTTCATTGTGAATGTCCTCCTTTTTTGATGTAAGGGAATGTATCCCTCCATATATAGTGGGTAACACTTTTGACTGCTTCGGAACAAAACTCTCTCCAAAGGCTCTTTATCACTGACTTTAAAATGCTTTTATCCAGCGAAATAATCCCTTGACAAAACCCCTGCTATGTATATATGTGAACCCATATAAACCCATATAAAAGGAGGAATTATGTGTATCACAAATCTGAAAAGGACATCCGCTCCCGCCTAAAGCTTTTCCTTTGGGAAAATCGCAAACTCACTGGCGCCAAGGTCCTGCTCGCGCTCCTGGCTTCGCCCGAAAAATCGCTCCACGTCTTCGATCTCGCCTGCCTGATAAACCAGCCGAATCTGGACTCTGGAAGCCTGGAAGCCATCTCCAAATGCGCTTTCACGCCCATTCCCACCGCCGACGCCCAGGCGCTAAACCAGTACCGTAAACGCCTCCAGGAGCTCCAAAACCGCCCCCAGAACCCCCAAACCACCTGGGAAATCGACTGGCTCAAAAAAGAACTGCGCGCCATCACCACACCCAGCGGCGCCATCAAAAACCAGTATCCCGAACTCAAAAAAGCCTACGCCAGCTACAAAATGGCGGTGAACAGACTCTTGAAACGCGCCGAAAAACAGGGTGAAGCCCAGCTTGCCCGCCACATCCGTCGCCACCTGAAAACCGGGCTTTGCTTCTCCTGGAACGAGCCCTGAAAAGATGGCTGATTCCGCCCCGCTAAAAACCACCCCGAAACCCCATGGACACAGGCTTCCCCGCCCCATGGGGTTTTCCTGTTGACAAGATATCCCCCGGCTTTTTATGTGCTCTCATTAACCATGCGGGAGGTATAAATGTCTGCTAACAAATTGAGCGATAAAAAATTGGAAGATGATTTGAGACACAAGGAAAGATTGGAAGCATACCGAAAGGGATTAGGATTATATTATAATAAAGAGTATGCAGGCGCCATGCATCATTTTTTCCGAGCTTATGACGAACATTTAACTCCATGTAATATAAATTCACTTGCAACTTATTATCTTGCAGTCTGCGATACCAAGTTTAGGGATTATGATGAAGCAATCGAATGGTTCAAGATTTCCTATTTAAATGGCAACTCACTTGCAGCTTATGAATTAGGAGAAATGTATGAAAACGGGGAATACATATATAATGAATGTTACGACCCTGAAATAACATTAGTTGAACCAAACGATGAAATGGCTTTTGAATGGTATAAAAAAGCTGCCGAAATGGGTAATTATGATGCAATGTATAAGTGTTCTGAGTATTATAGAGATGGTATGTGCGTAATCAGAAATTATGAAAAATCTTTTTTATGGCTTTTGCAAGCAGCCTGTTATAGAATGGAATATCGCCCATATCTAAGCGATTATTTTTTTGACGGTATTGGGGTGGAAGATAACGTCTATGAAGCCTATATCTGGGCTGTTATGGCGCAAAATCATTGCTCAGAAGAGCGGGTTCTGGACTTAGAAGGGATCTTGGATAAAAAGAAGATTAAATATGCTCAAAGAGAAGCAGAAAAAAGAGATGAAATACTTGGTGAAATGGGATTCGATGGAAAAAAGCTTTACGAATACATGACCCAGGAAGTCCTGACAAAGACGCTCAAACCAAAAGATAAAACTGAACCCAAAACTGCTCCAACCCCGGTTCCAAAAGCTCCCACTGAAGAAGAGGAACCAATAATCACTTCTGAAGTTGAATACAAGTATTTGCGCAACTGTAAAAAAGGTTTTAACCCCGAAGAAGTGTTAATAGAATTGGTGATTGACACTGAAATCAAGGGAGATCAAGAAATCGATTTCGACAGTATCATAGTTTCATACAAAGATGCGGGAAGGGACAAGAAGCTGCGTCATGTGTTGCCGAAATACATCCACAAGCGTCATCGCAGATTTCTGCTAAAATTGGCGATTCAGTTTTCCAAGGGTAAGGACGAGATAAATTCCGCCCTCGAGAGAGTCATTTACGATTGTGAAGACAGATCCATGGTGAGCAAAATCAACAATATGTTCCTTGAGCTGTTCCCCGGCTGCCATAAATACAGTCATTCAAACATGATTAACCATCATTACGGCAGGCTTTTCCCCAAACTCAAGGTGGACGTCTTCAAGATTATCGACTCCCATGACTATAAAAACTGGTATAATTGTTGACCCGTCACCATCCACCATTATGACAAAAAGCCCCGATTTACGGGGCTTTTCGTTATAAACAGATTATCAACTCAATCCAAGCTGCTCACACCATCAAAACGCAGACCGTTTTCTATTCTCCATCTCTTCCGTCGACGGAACCATATTACTAAAGGTATAAGAAAGCGATATATAGCCAGTAACTAAGTCTTTGGCGCTTGCAATAAGGCTAATATCTATAATGCTATTTTTCATCACTGACCCATGTTCAGTACTCCAAGAACAAAATAATTCTCGTTCTTTCTTCATGAGTCCCATCATAAATTCCTGCGGTTCTGTCCAAACGCTCCCTTCTTCCAAATAATCATTTTCTTTACAAGTACCGTATATTTCCTTCAACATGGATGAATGCTCCCTGTACATTTCTTTTAGTTCATCTCCTTCAGGTGTGCATTTAAAATAGCTTGTCATCGCTAAAACTAATCCGAGACCAATATCGTTACGCACTATTACCGTATACTGTTCATAATCTGGATGTGGTTTGGGCACTACTTTCATTATATAAATATCATCCATACCCAAGAATTTGGTGATACTTGGATCAATGTCTTTCAGCTGCTTGTAAGTCAGCCCCATTTTCAGCCCGAAAGGTCCATCCCATGGCTGACAAAACGCCGCCGTGGCTAACAAAACCACCAGAAATGTTAAAACGATTTTCTTCATTTTTTCCTCCACATTTTACTTTTTTTATACTCTTGGAACTTGGCTTTTTTTGTCAAGAAATAAATCCGCCCTCTTCGCCCTTCAGTCTGAAAACCCAGTCCCGACGCGTCATTCCGACCGTAGGGAGGAATCCAGTGACTGTTTTTCAAACGGTGCGTCAGCGCCGACGGAGGGCGATAAGTCCTTGTAATGATAGAACGCTTCAAGGCTGGGAAATGCTTTACGTAGTCTTTCTTGTCTGAGGAACATTCATTATTGCCTTGGCCTGGATTCTATCGCTTCGCTCCAGAATGACGGTCTGCCGCGGGTTTGGATGGCAAAGTGGCGACTGATGGAACACCGGTTTCAACCGGTCGGACCGCCGGATTTATCCGGTGGAAAAGGGTGGCGTGTTTTCCTCTTTGTGCCGAATGAATTCGGCACCAACGACCGGATGAATCCGGTGCTCCATCCACGCTATCGGCGCTATCTGCGTTTTTTTCTGCGCCCATCTGCGGGAACCCTAAAACGCTAAAACGTTAAAACGCTAAAACCCCATCCGTTCCATCCCTCCTCATCCGTTCCATCCGTATAAAATTTATCTGCTAAAATCATCTAAATCTGCGAGAAACATCCCACCCCAATTGGCGCCAATTTGATGGTCAATCGATTGCGGTTATATTTCGTAACTCCATACTCGCCATGAATCTAACTTCACCGCAATTGACCGCAACTCACCCCAATCGTAATTGGGGTTTCCATTCCCAGCCGAAATGTTATAAATGGTTAGGCATCAAAATTATGGAGGTTCAGAAATGAACTTTAATTCAGATGCCCCCGATGGCCAAATCAACTCCGCCATCACCCGTCCCGTAACGCTGGGAACAGCCGTTACCCGTCCCGAAAATATCGCCACGCGCGATATCAGCTACATCGTCGAGTGCATCCGCGCAGGACGGGTGGAACGCCGCGACATCCGCGCGCTCATCTCCACCATCCGCGCATTGCCCAACCCCGAACTCGCCAGCGCCATGAAGCGCGAATTACCCTGGTTTTCCGCGTCTTTATGCGAGGGCAGGCGCCAGGACAAGAGCGTAAAACTCGCCTGGTTCGCCCTTTTGGACTTGGACCACGTCCAGGACATCGAAGCGCTGAAAAGTCTTGCCATTCAAAGACTTCCCTGGGTGCGCTACGCCTTCCAAAGCGTGCGCGACGGCGTGAAACTCATCGCGGAATTCCGAACCCCCATCACCCGCGAGGAGGATTTCCGCCGCCTCTGGGCGTGGTTGGCGTCGCAGGTGGAAAACATCCTCAAACACCCTGTTGACCCGGCTCCGGACTGGTCTCGCGCCTGTTTTTTCAGCTACGACCCCCGGCTTTTGGTGAACCCCAACTGCAAGCCTTTGGAGCCCGCCGCGGCTCTGCGTCAGGTGGACGCCCTCGGCCTGTTAAACCTCCCCAAACGCGTTTTAACGCCCTCAAACCCCGCGACCCTACCGACAGTCCCCAAAGCCCCAAAAGGCGACCAAAACGACTTTGAGAGAGCCACAGCCATCGTCCAAAAACTGGCGACCCTGACCATCTCCTACCACGATTGGTATCGCGTGGGACTGGCGCTCTACGCCGGTTTTGGCGAATCCGCCCGTCCGCTTTGGAACCTTTTTCAGGCCAATCCAAATTACCGCGACAGCCAGCGGCTCATCGACGCCAAATGGCGCAGTTTTCGCTCTGTGCGGGAAATCACCCTCGCCACCCTTTTCGAGATTGGAGCGCGTTATGGCGTCTAAAAAGAACCTCCGCTCCCTCCGCCGTCTGCTGAAAACCCCCGCCCGCAAGGTCTCCTCGACGGGTGCCTTGCGCCGTTTGCTCAAAGAACAGCGCCGCATGAGATTGCGCTCCATTCCTGTCCATCCGGACACCTTCATCATCACCCCCGAAAATACGAAAAAGGAGGATTTTCAACATGAATAAAAGTCTCTTGGAACTCTTCGGCAAGCGCCGCGCTGTCACGCTGGACGCCGCCAAAATCCCGCCCATCCTGCGCGATTGGCTGAACCTCACCACCCAAAGCACAGACTGCAATCCCGGCCTGCTCATCACGGCTTTTTTGCCTCATCTGGGCGTCACGCTGGGAAACCGCGTCTTCATGCTCTCAAATTCGAACCGGATTTTCCCCAATATCTGGAGCTGTCTCATCGGTCCCAGCTCGGTTTCGCGCAAAACCACCGCCATCAACTACGCCCAATACAGCCTCGATTTCAACGAAAGGAGGCTGGAGGGTGAACCGGTGGACGTTTATGAACAGGAAACCCTTCTGCTCACGAACGTTACGCTCTCCAAACTCCATTCCCTGCTCGCCCTGAACGGAACCCGGCTTTTCCGCCACAACGAGCTTTCCGGCTGGCTTTCCGAGATGAACAAACACTTCAATCAAGGCTACAAACAGGCCATCACCGAGCTCTACGACGGCGTTTCCAAGACCGTGACCACCCAGGAACGAACCGAGCGGATTCTGAACCCCGCGCTCAGCATCGTGACCGCCACCACCGAGGCGTGGATGTATCGCCACATTCGCGACAGCCAGGACCAGATGGGCGGATTCCTCCAGCGTTTCATCTATTTCGTGGTGCGCGACGTGAATCTGGACGACATCGACCTCAAAACCCGCGAAGGCCACAATCTGGCGCAGGAAACGCTGATTTTTCAGGAAGCCCTGAAGCTCTTCCACGCCATCGAGGGCAGCCACCAAATCCGGCTCTCCGAGGAAGCCATCGCACTGCGAAACCATCACTACGAAAGCCAATACCGCATCTGGTTCGAAAAGAACAACGATGAGTTAATGAGCTATTTCACAAGGGTTTATGATGGCTATTTCTATAAATTCTGCATCATCTTCGGCCTCTTTGACGAATTTTTGGAATTGCAAAAAGCCGCGCAAAACGGCGACTGCCAACGCTTCTTCCAAAATTTCCGCGTGAGCGCCGAAACCGCCGACCAATGCCTCTATCTCTGCGATTTCTACTTCCAAAACACCATCCCCTTCCTGGAAATCGTCAGCGAACAGGATAAGCTGTCCGGCGAACGCAAAATCGTGGATATCATGGTGAATAAATTCGATGGGAAAGCGCGACACAGCGACCTGATGAACCTCTCCCACATGAAAAAACGGGAGTTTGGCGAATGCGTGGCGAGCTTGATAGA
>JAVEYP010000123.1:0-6184 GCA_034003445.1 Desulfobulbus sp. | reverse complement strand
TCCCAACCGCCTGATCCAAACCCTCGGCACCAAAAAGCTCTTTTCTATGTATGAACACCGGGCTCGTCCAACAAACGGTTCAGATTGTGGCTCGCTGCGCTCTCACAATCTAACCTTATTCGTTAGGCATCACCGCGCTAATTGTAAGGAGCAGTGGTTATGACTATTTTCCCATCTGACGCGCTGCAGCTTACGGTCATCGCCGCGTCATTTGTCCAGAACTTCACCGTGTAGAGAACGGATGTATTAACAACCACCTTGACCGGGTATTCAGGCTGAACCGACGCCGAAACGGACTTCGCTTTGTCAACACACGCCGCGAATGACGACACCTGGCTCTTACTGGTTGGAGAGCTTTGCGACGGGTATTTCCCCGATTCAATCATTCCACGCAATTCCTCGGGCGTATAGGTCCGTGCGGCCAACGCAGGCAACGCCAATACTGCAAAAACAACCCCCAAAGCAGCCGCTCTATACGTTACGTTCATGCGAACTCCTTTGTTGTGATGTCTAACAAGTGATTACCAAGTTTCTTGGTAACTATGACGCCGTGAAATTTCTTGACACCGAAATGGTTACCTGACAGCCAGTTTCTGGCTGGATAGCTCCACCAATATCATGTTCACCGGAGATCTGACAACTCTAAGCTGCTATGAAAAACGTGCCATACGAGATGCTTTTCCAGTTGGGCTCCCGACTGACGCGGGAGCCCATCTCCGAGGGGAAGTACACTTTTTATCGGAAAAGGTTGAGGTCCTCTTTTGATCCTTGCCATAAGTGAGCCTGTTGCGGGTATCTCCCCCCGTGCTGCATTGTCATCGCTGCGATTTTTTGTCTGATACGTCGCGACACCGTTTTTTCTTCCGGGTTCTGCTTCGGCTCGGGTTGATGCCTTCAATCGATTGGCCGTGGCAATGAACAACCTGGGGGTCGCTCTCCCTCCGCCCGTTGGGCCAGTTGTCCTGGGCGACGCCTTTTGGTACGGTCCGGACGGGCAGGTCCGGCAAGGGAGCGCCCGAACAACCCCGGGCCTGCCTGCCGGATGGCGCGGGAGGGGATCGTTCAGGTGAGTGGAGCGCCTCTCTCTCGATTCAGGACAGGAGTGACGTTTTTTTCTTGCGGTTTCCACCGCCCAAACGACCCAGCAACCAGCCGGTCAGGAGCACGCCGGTCCCGGCTAGGAACCACTTGATCGACTCGTTTTTTCTGAGCACGGTCGCTTCGATCTGTGCGTCGGTGAGTTTGTGCTGCAGCTCCTCCACGTGCCCCTGAGCCTCTGCCAGCGCCTCCTGGGCATGGATGATGCTGTTCGGGTCGGCTGCCAAGGCCTCGTATTTTTCGGCGAGGGTGGTGCGTTCGCTGGTGCAGGCTGCGATCTCTTCGTGGAGACGGCCGTTTTCCTCGCTCCACATCTTCATGCGTGCCTGCAGGTCCACACTCTCCCCCTCCTGTCTCTTAACCAGTTCGACGGGCAGCAGAGGCGTGGTACTCAGGAAACGGCTGGCAACCCAGCCTTCAGTACCGTCCTGGCGCCGAATCTGCGACCAATCGGAGCCGGCCTGACGCAGTTCGACCTGCTCGCCCAGCTGCACGGTGGCCACCAGCCGGGCGTTGTTGGCCCGCGCCTGGCGCAGGGCCACCTCCAAGGGAGGCTTAATGTATCGGGATTCGGCCTGCACTGCCGGTGCGGCCAAGCAGGTGAAGAGCAACAACCAAGCCGCGGTCGAGACCGACCGGAGACGGAAGAAACGGGTGGGGTGAGTCATGACGGGAATTCCTTTTGGTGCCTTGCGATAGGGGAGGGCGATTGTTAACGCGCCCGACCTGCGCGGTCCGGGCGGCGACACGCTACCATGATTTGCCACCCGGCGCCAGCGACCGCTGGTGACCAAATCGGATTTTCCGACGGTCAGAAGGTATGGATATTTTCCTTGCGCAGCCGGGCAAGCTCCCGCATGTTCTGGGCCTTGTCCGATTCGTCGACAATCTCCCGGCCGATGATCTCCTCAAGCACGTCCTCCATGCTGATCACCCCGGTGACGCTGCCGTACTCGTCGACAACCACGAAGAGGTGCTGATAGCGTTCGAAAAAGTCGATGAAGATGCGGTCCAGTGGGGCTGTTTCCGGGACAAAGTGGACCGGCCGCATGAGTTGGGACAGTTTCAGGTTGTTCTGGCCGATGGCCGCGGCCATGAGTACGTCCTGGCTGAGGACAATGCCGACCACGTTGTCCGGTTCACCGTCATAAACCGGCCACCGGCTGTGCATCCGCCATTTTTCCTCCATCTTTCCCGCCTCCTTGATCGTCAGCGCCTGTGGTGCGGAAAAGGTGACCGTCCGCGGGGTCATGGCCTGGCGGACCGTCTTGTTGCCGAGTTGCAGGATGTTGGCGATCACCTTTTCCTGGTTGGCCTCGATCACCCCAGATTTGCGGCTCATACTGGCAATGGTTGTCAGTTCCTCGGCGGAGATATGCTGCGACTGACTGCTGCTGGGCACGAGCCGGGTCATCAGCCGAGCCAGCCAGATGAAGGGCTTGAGCACAACGATCATCGCCCGCAACGGGGCGGCTATATGCGGCGCCACCTGCCGGCAGTAGTTGACCCCCACGGTCTTTGGCAGGATCTCGGTAAGCAGCAGGATGGCCATGGTAAAGGCGAGCGAGAACCAGATGAGCCCCTGTTGCCCGAACAGGACCGATGCGGCGGCGCCGGCGACCGAGGCGCCGATGGTGTGCGCCAGGGTGTTGAGCGTGAGGATGGCGGTGATCGGTTGATCGATCTGCTCTTTGAACTGCTTGAGTATCTTGGCCTTGGCTGGGTGGTGTTCGGTCATCATTTCCACCTGGGCGGCGGACAGCGACAGGAGGACGGATTCGAAGAGTGAGCAGGTGGCTGAAATGATCAGGGCGCTGCCGATGGCGACGAGAAAGATGGTGAGCAAGGCGGCCTCCATCAAATAAGTGGCGGTTGGTGACCGGACCTCAATGTTCAGGAGTTTTGCCGATTGAGGTTCAGCCAGGATTAGTGTATGAAAAACTTACAATAAACAGTTCGTGTTTATTTTGAAAGAGAGATGCGACAGCCACGAGCAAGGGAGGAAACCGTCCGGTGCAGGCACAGAAAGAATCAGTGAGGATGTTGGACGGGGATCCGCGTGACTTCAGCGGCGACCTGCTGGTCTACCTGGTGGAGGAGGATATCCCCCACCTGGCCACAGATGCGCCCCGATCACTGCATCGGGCCCTGCAGCACGGCTGGGCCACCGATGATTTCAAGGGGAAAAAAGAGCAATCGCTCTTGTTCTATCCTGGCCTGCTTGACTGCGGCGACGAGGTGCCGGTGCAGGCTCGACGGGTGTTGTTCGTTGGTTTGGGCAAGCAGGATGACGACATCAATGTCCGTCGCGAGCAATTGCGGCTCGCCGGCGGTGCCATTGCCCGGCAGGCCGGCACTATCAAGGCTGCCGAGGTGCTGGTGGTCCTGCCTGACGATTTTCTCCTCCCTGCCTTTGAGATTGCCCACCACCTAGTTGAGGGGCTGGTGCTCGGCAACTACCGTTTCGACTTGTACAAGACGCCCAAGGACGACAGCGACCAGCCCGGTCGAGTGGCAGTCTTTCATCTCCACCACAGCACCCTGGCCGCCGCAGACGTGAGCAACGGGTTGATCAGAGGCATGGTGTTGGCCGAGGCAGTGTGCGCGGCTCGTGACATGGCCAATCAGCCGGGCAACGGCTGGACACCGGCCGAGTTCGTCGAGTACGGTAAAAAAATCGCGCTGCAGAGTAAGCTGAAATGCAAGGTGCTTGGCAAGGCCGCGCTGCAGAAGCTGGGCATGGGTGGCATCCTTGCTGTTAACCAGGGCTCGGCCCTGCCGCCCTGCCTGGTGGTCCTCGAGTACCGGATCAGCCCCAAGCACCCCACCGTGCTGCTGGTCGGCAAGGGGCTGACTTTCGATTCCGGTGGCATTTGCATTAAGCCGCCGGCCGGTATGGAGGATATGAAATACGATATGTGCGGTGGTGCCGCGGTGATCACCGCCATGCAGGCCATTGCCGAGTCGGGGACGGAGGGTGTTAACGTGGTCGCCCTCATCCCGGCCACCGAGAATCTTGTCGGCCCGGCGGCGCTCAAGCCGGGCGACGTTATCCGCCAGTACGGCGGCACGAGCGTTGAGATCATCAACACCGATGCCGAGGGGCGGCTCATCCTCGCCGATGCCATTGCCTATGGCATCGAGACCTACAAACCCGAGGCGGTGATCGACCTGGCTACTCTGACCGGCGCGGTCATCGTTGGGCTCGGCCACCACCGCACCGGGCTGCTGACCAACAGCGACCCGCTGGCGGAGCGGCTCCTGGCCGCCGGTCTGGAGGCGGGCGAGCCGCTCTGGCGCCTGCCGCTGGGTCCGGAGTACCGCAAGCAAATCGACTCAAAGATGGCGGACATTAAGAATGCCGGCAGCGACCGGAGCGCAGGCACGATTGTCGCTGCCTGTTACCTGCAGGAATTCGTTGGCGACACTCCCTGGGCCCATCTCGACATAGCGGGGACTGCCTGGGATTTCACCGAAAAATCTTATATTCCCAAAGGGCCGTCCGGCACCGGCGTTCGTACCCTGGTTGCCCTGCTGCGCAACTGGCAGCCGCTCCAGGCCGTCGACGCGTTGCCGGGCGACGCGCAGCACCCTTGAACACCAACCGCGCTCACCGGCTGTCAGCCGGAAACGCCACACGGGAGGCACCATGTTAGTGAAACGTAAGGGCATTACCATCAGTCGCTTGATCATGGACGACCAAATGCTCCATCCGGGCGCCACTGGTGAACTCACCGGCCTGCTCAATGATCTGGTGGTGGCCGGCAAAATCATCAGCGCTGAAGTGAATATGGCTGGCTTGGCCGATATCCTCGGCCAGTCGGGCCGTACCAACATCCAGGGCGAGAACGTGCAGAAGCTCGACGTGTTCGCCAACCAGACGATCAAGCGGCGCATGGAACAGTGCGGGCACATCTGCGTCATGACCTCGGAGGAGGACGACGATATCATCCCGGTGCTCGACGGCTACGAGGGCAACTACACCATTGCTTTTGATCCGCTTGACGGCTCCACCAACATCGACGTCAACGTCAGTGTTGGGACCATCTTCTCCATCCACCGGCGGATTGGCGGCTCGGGTCAGGGCACAACGGCTGACCTGCTGCAGAAGGGCAGCCGGCAGGTGGCCGCGGGCTACATCATCTACGGCTCATCCACGGTGATTTTCTACACCACCGGCTCGGGCGTCTACGGCTTCACGCTTGATCCGAGCGTTGGTGAGTTCTTTCTCTCCCACCCCAACGTGATGATTCCCGAACACGCGCTCTACTACAGCGTCAACGAGGCCTACGCGAACCAGTGGTTCGATTCGACTCGCAGGTACATCGACTACCTTAAGCAGGCCGACAGTGGCAACGGTCCGTACAGCCTGCGCTATATCGGCTCGCTGGTCTCGGATTTCCATCGTAACCTGCTCAAGGGCGGCGTGTTCCTCTACCCCCGCGATAAGAAGAGCGACGAGAAAACAGAAGGCAAGCTCCGCCTGCTCTATGAGGCTGCACCGCTGGCCATGGTGGTCGAACAGGCTGGAGGGCGGGCGATCACCGACGACGGCCGGCGCATCCTGGATATCGAGCCGACCACCCTGCACCAGCGGGTGCCGCTGATCATCGGCTCAAAACGCGAGGTCGACCTAGCGGAGAAATTCCTGCGCGACGAGATGTGAACCAAGCGGGTGCAGGAGCGGCCCGGCGAACATTTCCCGCTTGACAAAGCGGGCCCGCACCTTATTATGCAGCTTACTCATAAACGGATCAACGCAATGCACACGACACTCGCTCTCCTTCTATTGCTCAGCCGACTGCACAGGGAAACTGTGGCAGAGAAGGGGGTTTTGTCCTGACGGGCAGCGTACACTCTGATCTTTCAAGGCCACGGTTCCACAAACCGTGGCTTTTTTTTTGACATTTTGCCGGAGAGAAGGGATGGACAAGGAAAAATTGAAAAAATACAGGCCGTACCCCCCGGTCCGGCTGCCGGATCGCACCTGGCCGGACAAGATCATCGATAGCGCACCGGTCTGGTGCAGCGTCGATCTGCGCGACGGGAATCAAGCCCTTAACCAGCCGATGAACCTGGAGGAGAA
>JAVEYP010000122.1:0-6185 GCA_034003445.1 Desulfobulbus sp. | reverse complement strand
CTCGCAGCTTGCCCAACAGCACCAGGCTTCGTATCGCCTCACCTACTTCGAGCAGGAAAAGCGATTCGTGGAGGAGCCGGAAAGAGCTCTTGTAGGGGACCGCGAGAAAAAGACCCGGTCGGAGCGGGGGGGCGAACTGCGCTTGAGCGGTCAGGTGGTCGTCCGCGACATCTGGTCTTTCTACAGCGGCAACCGTTCCGTTGGAGACCGCTCCATCCGTTTCACCGCCGACGGCTATGTCGAGCCGACCGTCATCCATCTACGCGAGGGCGGGGACCGCGATATGTCGTTGGTTCTCTCTCCGTTTCTCGGCACCATCCAGATTTTCGACAGGTATGTCAGCCCCGACGACCCTTTCATTTTCCAGTGAGCGGCCCTGTGCCGTTGCCGGTTCTGCCGGCTTCACCCTGCTTGAGGTGATGATCGCCGTGGGCATCATCGCCATCGCCTTGGTGAGTCTCATCGGCGCCCAATCGCAGAGCGTGTCCATTGCCGCTGCGGCCCGCTTCGACACCACTGCGGCCCTGCTGGCACAGGAGAAGATGGCCGAGCTGTGTGTGCAGGGCTACAGCGGGGTCAGCGACGGGGAGGGCGACTTCGGCGAGGACTACCCCGGGTTCGCCTGGAAGGTGGAGGTGCGCGAGTTGACCACGGACGAGACCGGCCTCGACGGGCTGGCCGGCATGCTCAAGGCCGTCGACCTAACGGTGCGCAGCCGGGTCGACGAGCAACGCGGCTTTTCGTTGCGGACGATACTCCTGAAAGATTTTCAGGCTCCGCCATGATCGCGGCTGACAAGGGGTTCACGCTGCTCGAGGTGCTGCTGGCAATGACCGTGCTCGGGGTGGTGGTCGCCATGCTGTCCTTGTCGCTTGGCGGGACCCTGCGGGTGGTGGAGGCCACCGAACAGCAGGAGGCAGCCCACCACCAGGCCCACACAGCCCTGCGGCGGCTCACCGCAGACGTGGCCAGTGCTGTGCAGGGTGGCGAGATTCCCTTTGCAGGCCGAGGCGGCATGGGCGGGGACGCTACCAGTGGCGAGGCGGGGGAAGTCTTGCGGTTCGTCTCCCTGGCGCATCTGGTGTTCAACCCGCAGGTGCAGCGGCCGGGTGCGACGGTGATCGCCTACCGGGTGCAGCCCGATGCAGATGACAACCGGCGGCTGAAATTGCTCCGCGCCGATACGGTGGCCCTGCCGGGCATTGATCCGGAGGAGGCGCAGAAGGACGAGATCTCGTTTCTGCTGGCCGATAACCTGCGTGCCGTCCGGCTGACCTACCTCGACGGTCAGGGGCGAGAGTACGACGGCTGGGACAGCGAACAGGAAGCGGCCGGGCAGAATGAGCCGCGCCCGCTGCCAGCGGCAGTGCGCTGTGCCTTGGAGTTTTGGATTGATGCGGACAAAGGCACGGCGCAGACTTTCACGACCGCCGTGCTCGTGCCGGTCGGGTTGTTCGGCGCGGAAGCGGCAGATGCGGACTGACCCGGTGGCAGGTAATCAGTCGGGCTTGGCCCTGGTACTCACCCTGCTGTTCGTCAGCCTGCTGGTGGCAATGACCATCCAACTGATGGCCACCATCGATCGCCAATCCACCGGGTCGGCGGCGCAGCGCGAACAGGTACGGCTGGACGCCATGGCGCTCGGCGGCCTGCATCTGGCCCGGGCGGCCCTGATGGCCGATCAGCTGGCAAACACCTTTGATTCGCCCCACGACAGCTGGGCCGGCTTTGACCCGGAAAAGCTCCAGGCCCAGGCCGGCGACATCGACCTGCAGGTGACGGTCACCGACCTCTCAGGACGATTGCAGGTCAACGCCCTTGGTTCTCCAGGCCCGACGCGGAACCCGGGCGGGTCGGGACAGAAGGCGCCGCACGAGCGAGAACAGTACCGCCAGGTCTGGCTGCGCTTCCTGACCTCGGGCCGGTTTGCCGTCGCCGACGAGGAGCAGGCCGAGGGGCTGCTCGATGCGCTCGCCGACTGGGTTGACCCTGACAGCAGCGAGCGGCTGCAGGGCGCAGAGGAAGGCTACTACCGTTCCCTGGGCCCTCCCTATGGCTGTCGTAATGGTGCCGTCAACCAGCTCGGCGAGCTCTTGCTCGTCCGCGGCATGACGCCGCTCATTCTTTTTGGCGACGTGGAGCGCGAGGGCATTGCCCCTTACATCACCGTGGCCGGCGAGGACGGCAAGATCAACCTGAACACAGCACTTCTGCCCGTGCTCCAGGCCCTCTCTGAGGAGATGACCCCGGAGTTGGCCCGCGACCTACTCGATTTTCGTGACGACGAACGAAATAGAGAGGCACTGGCCACGGTCGACTGGTATAAGCAAGTGAGTGGATTCCCCGCAGGTGTGACCCTGGACCGTACTGTACTCAAGGTCACTGGTGCGTGGTTTGAGGTCATCGTGCGGGCGGCGAGCCCGCCCTTTGTTCGCACCGGTGTCGCCACCTTGCAGCGGGCTGATAACCGGACGCAGCGCCTCCTTTCCTGGAAGATTGAATGAACGGCAGTTGTATGCCGCGCAGCCCTTTATGAGACGACACACGCTGGGCATCGACATTGGCGACGGGCAGGTGACCGGCGTGGTGCTGGCCCGTCAGGGGCGCACCCTGCAGTTGACCGGGTGCTGCCGGCTGGAATTTAGCGCGGACACCGACCCGGCCGGGATAGCCGCTGCGGTCCGCCAGGTGAGCGAGCAGATCGGCTGGCGCCAAGGCGTGGCCGTGCTCGGTGTGCCCTTGTCCCGGCTGAGTGTGCGCAACCTCACCCTGCCGTTTAAGGATGCGCGCAGTATTGCTCAGACCCTGCCGTTTGAGCTGGAAGAGCAACTCCTCGTCCCGATGGACCGCCTGGTGAGCGATTTTGCCCTGGTCGGTACCACTGCTGATGGGGCCAGCCGGGTGATCGCCTTCAGCGCGGAGCAGGACCTGCTTTCCGGGCTGCTCGCTGGGCTTCAGGGTAGTATCGATCCGCAGGTGATTACCTCGGTCGCCATGGCCCTGACACGGTGCGTGGCCCGGGACAACCCGCCAGGCCGGCGACTGCTGCTTGCCCACCTGGAGCCGCTGGCCGTGATGCTTGTGCTCATTGACGGCCCCGCACCGCTGCTCTGTCGGCGGCTGCCTTGGACCGAGCCGCCCCTTCAACTGCGGGCGCAGGGTGTCGGGCGAGAGGCAGACGGCCACACGGTCAACGCGGACGCAGTCCGGCTGTTGGCCGCCGCTGTGGAGCGGACCGTTGATCTGTACGGTGTAGAAAACGGTGCACCGGTGCAGCCGGATGGGTTGGTACTTACCGGCCCACTCGCTGACCTCCATGGGTGCGCTGGGCTGTTTGCCGCAACCCTGGGCCTAGCGGTGCAGACGCCGGACTTAGCCGCCACAGCCGGTGTTGCCATCGCTGCTCAGGCGGACGACTTTCACCCTGGTCCGTATGATGCCGCCCTTTCGCTTGCCCTGGTTGGTCTGGAGAAGAAGGCGGGAGTTAATCTGCGCCGGGGGCCGTTCGCCCGACCACGCTCCCTGTTTGCCAGCAGAAAACAACGGGTCGCGGCCGCCGTGGTGGCCGGAGTGCTGGCGGTTGGCCTTGTGGGGCAGCTGTGGAACGACCTTCGGCGTCTGGAGGTCCGCGATCAGGCTCTGCGTGCGGAGATGACCGTAATTTTCCGGCAGACCTTTCCCTCGGTGACCACCGTGCGCGAGCCGTACGCTGAGATGCAGGCTGCGATGCGAGGCGTGCAGGGGCCGGCGGCGCCGGCCATTTTTGCCTCTGCCGGCCAGCGCGTGCTGGGGCTGCTGGCCGACATCTCCGCCGCTATCCCGCCTTCGGTCGACCTGCAGGTCAGCCGGCTGTCCATCGACCGGGAGGCAGTACTTCTCAAGGGCAGCACCGACACCTTCAACGCGGTGGAGGCGATCAAGAGCGGCCTGTCCGGTTCGGCCCATTTTCGCGAGGTGAAAATCGTCTCGGCCACCGCGGATAAGGAAAAGGGCGCAGAAGGCGGGCAGATCCGCTTCGAACTCCAGTTGCAGCCCTCGGAGGGATGATGCGGCTCAACGAGCGTGAAAAATGGGCGGTTCTCGCGGCCGGGGCGGCACTGACAGTGTTTATTCTGCTCCAGTTCGTGGTTTTGCCATTGGCCGACCGGCGGTCGCGGCTGGAAAAGGGCCTGCTAGCGCGCGCCACCGCGGTGACAGAGATGCGGGTTATGCAGGACCAGTATCGCGCCTTGACGAGTCGCGGTGGTTCGCTCGCCGCCGCCCTAGCGGCTCGAGAGACCGGCTTTAGCCTGTTCTCCTTCTTGGAGAAGAACGCTGAGGAGAGCGGCGTCCGCGAGAAAATCGCCCACATGAAACCCTCGGAGTCGACCGACAGCGACCTGTTCACCCAGAGTCTGGTCGAGATGAAACTGCAGGCCGTGAGCCTGGGGCAGTTGGTGCGGTTTCTTGAGCGGGTGGAGTCGCCGGCGCATTTGGTCGGCATTGACAAGATCACCATCCAAGA
Organism: Desulfobulbus sp.; assembly: GCA_034003445.1. Lineage (GTDB taxonomy): Bacteria > Desulfobacterota > Desulfobulbia > Desulfobulbales > Desulfobulbaceae > Desulfobulbus. The sequence goes on along the minus strand of JAVEYP010000122.1, from coordinate 1,681 downwards.
GAACTCCCGGGAAAAAGGGCTGCTGGACGTGACCCTGCAACTGGTGAGCATCGACCAGGTGGTTGCTGCCACCTCGCGCTAGAGGCATCGTCGGCCCATGTTCGGAACGCTGTGCGCATGGCTGGTAGGTCGGGTCGGTTATCTGCTTTACACCCTGGCCGTACTGGTCGTGTGCCTCTGGCTGCTGTTTCCTGGACGGACGGCCCGCGAACTGCTCGTTCGCGCGCTCAACACGGCCGCGCCGCAGCTTGACTGGCGCGTCGAGACGATCACGGGCGAGCTGCCTGGCGTGCTCCATCTCGCCGGGATGGAAGGGCACGAGCTGGGTCGCGGCGGAGACCCTGTGCTGCGTGTCGACAGCTTGACGCTTCGACCGGACCTGGTGACGCTGGTGCGACAGCGGCTGCTGCAGGTGGCTTGGCGGCTGGAAATGGCTGGGGGTGCGGTACACGGCCAGCTGTATTTGCCCAGACCGGGGTCGGAACTGCGCGTCGAGGGAGTCATGGAGGGGGTGCGTCTGGCCGAGCTGGTGATCCTTGAACATCGCCTGCAGCGTGGTCTGCAGGGTACGGCCGCTGCCGACTTTACGGCCACTGTCCACTCTGTGCCGCTGTCGCTAACCGGGTTGAGTGCGACCGCGCGGGTCGAGGACGGCCGCATCGACCTGAAGCAGCCCGTGCTGGGCCACGGGTTCGTTCCCTTTGGCCGGGTCGAGGTATCCCTTAGCCTGCAGGACGAGCGGCTGGAACTGACCGACGGGGCCGTGGATTCGAACCTGTTCACCGGCACCTTTACCGGTGACCTGCGGCTGGGCCATGATCCGGCAACAAGCCAGATGACGCTCACTGGCAGCCTCCAGCCGCGCCCGGAGTTCTTCAGCGCGGCGGGTGGCGACAGCGTCGCCCTGCAGGCGATCCGCGCGCGGCTGCGTGACCGATCCCTGCCGTTCCGGATCTCCGGCGAACTGTCCAACCCAGACGTCCATTTCGAGGAGTTCAGCATGCTCTTCGACGCCCTGTCCACGGAGTCGAGGTAACCATGGTCGGCCGCATCGTTCGCCTAGCGTTCATCGCCCTGCTTGTTGCCACGGGCGTACAACTCTGGTATGGGCGGGTCGGGGAGCGGCTCCTGGCCTTGCTTCCGGCAGAGCCCTCGGGTTTGGTTGGACCGGCGGTCGTACCGGACCGGCCGATCACGGCTGGTGCCGCTCCTGCCAACGTCGATACCCGGGTGATCCTCACCCGCAACATCTTCAAGGCCTCGCTCGAGGCGGACGAACAGTCCGCTGGTGGCCGAGAAACCGACCTGGATGCGCTTGAGGAGACGCGCATGCAGTTGGTGCTGCTTGGCACGGTCTCTGGCAGTCGAGAAGACGCCAGGGCAATCATTCGTGATGAGACGGCCAAAAAAGAGGACATCTACCAGGTCGGCAGCGACATCCAGGGCGCACTCATCTCCAGGATCGAGCGGGGCCGGGTGGTGCTCGAGGTCAATGGCCGCGAAGAGATTCTCAACATCAAGGACCCGGAGAGCGGCCGGTCAAGGCGCGGCTTGGATCTCCGTCCGTCCGGCGTGTCCGGTCACGACGGGGTGCAGCCCGCGGAAATGCTGCCGCCCGAGGTCGACGATCGCAAGGTGCCGGAGGCCCTGCCCCGGCGGCGGATCAATTTCAGAGCCAACC
>JAVEYP010000121.1:0-6201 GCA_034003445.1 Desulfobulbus sp. | reverse complement strand
GTCGCGCAGCCGAGAAGACCGGCGGGCTCAGCCCTGAGCGGGTCGACCAGCTGACCCACCTCATCCTCAGTCACCACGGCCAGCTGGCCTATGGCTCGCCGGTGCTGCCCATGACCCCCGAGGCCATGGTCCTGCATCACCTCGACGACCTAGATGCCAAAATACAGCGCATGGTGGAGTTGCGGCGTCGCATGCCAAGCGCCGGCTGGCAGTGGAGCGACTACCAGCGCCACCTGGAACGTTACCTCTACCTGCCGGGCAACGGTGAGGCCTGTGAGCCGTCGGAGCTTGGGGAGGATGAAGCGGATCCCGAATTGGAGCCCGGGCCGTCCGAACCCGAGAAAAAACCCGCGGACCAGCGCCAGCGGACCCTCTTTTCTGGTCTATGACCTTCTCCATGGTGCGCGGTCAGGGCAAACCGCTCGCCCTGCTGGGCAGGGCATTGGCCAACGACCGGCTTGCCCACGCCTACCTGTTCGCCGGCCCGGACGGGGTTGGCAAGACCACGGTGGCCTTGGATCTGGCTGCGGTGCTACTTTGTCGGCAGCCGCAGCATCGCCGGCCCTGCGGCGTCTGCCCCGGCTGCCTGAAGCGGCTGTCTGCCAACCACCCGGATTTTCTGCGCATCCTCCCGGACGGCGCGGCCATCAAAATCGACCAGATCCGCGGCCTGAAAAAAGCTCTGACCTTTCCGCCCTTCGAGGCTGAGCAACGGGTGGTGCTCATCGAGGAGGTGCAGACCATGCGCCGTGAAGCGGGCAACAGCCTGCTCAAACTCCTTGAGGAACCGCCGCCGGGCAACCTGCTCATCCTGGTGGGGGGCAGCACCGGGTCAATGCTGGCCACCATCGTCTCCCGCTGCCAGGTGATTCCCTTTGCACCGCTGCCGCTGGAACTCGCTGCTGAGATCATCGCCGAGCACCGGCCGGAGATGGACGCGGTTGACTGCCAGGCTCTGGCCGCTCTGACTGAGGGCTGCCCTGGCCAAGCCTTGGCGCTGGAGGCGGAGGGCCTCCTGCCGCTGTACCGGCGCCTCGTCATAGCACTCACAACGGCGCCGGGCAACCTGGCGGAGCGGGTCGAGACCGCGCTCGCCCTGGCCGCGGAGATGGCCGCCTGCAACGCGGGCGAAGCACTGCTCCTGGTACTCTTGCGGATTTTTTTGAAAAACTGCCTGGCTGCCCGCGCTGGTGTCACTCGGACCAACTGGCCTGCCGAGGTCTTGCGGGCAACAGAACGCTGGAATTTGCTCCAGCTTTCTGCTAAGATGTCGGCCATTGAGCGCACCGAACAGGCGCTCGCCCGCAACTGCAGCCGCAGCTTGGCCAGCGAGGTGCTTCTGCTGGAGTTGTTCGACTGTAATTTTCCTTTATCGTAAACGATTATGCCAGAAACGCAGCCTGGGCCGCTGCCCCTCGACCAACCGCATACCAGCGAGACCGGTGGCGAGGAGGTGGCCCTTCATTTTTATAAGATCCGCTTCCGCGCCGAGAGCCAGGAATGCACGGCCAGCGCCGACGTCGATGACTTGGTCCGCGGCGACCAGGTTATGGTTCGTACCGAGCAGGGCCCCGAACCGGCCGTGATCGTCACCCGCTGTCCCGCGGTGGTGCGCAAGGCCATTGAACGGCCGATGCTCTACCGTGTTCAGCGGAAAGTGAACGACGAGGAGCGGGAGAAGTACGCGGCCCTGCCCCTCCTCGAACAAGAGGCCTTCCGCATCTGTCGCCGACAGATCCAGTCCCTGCGGCTGCCCATGCACCTGGTGCGAGTGGAGCGGTTCTTCAACGGCTCAAAGATCATTTTTTACTTCACTGCCGAGAGCCGGGTGGATTTCCGCGAACTGGTCAAGGCGCTGGTCCAGGAGTTCCGCACCCGGGTGGAGATGCGCCAGATCGGCGTCCGCCACGAAACGCAGATGACCGGCGGGCTTGGTGCCTGCGGCCGGGAGTTGTGCTGCGCTACCTTCCTCACCCGCTTCGACTCAGTGTCCATCAAGATGGCCAAGGCCCAGGACTTGCCTCTCAACCCTGCCAAGATCTCTGGCGTTTGCAATCGCCTGCTCTGCTGCCTGACCTACGAATACGACACCTACCGGGTGATGAAGAAAGGTATGCCGCGGGCTGGCCGATCGGTCCTGCTTGAGGGCAAGACCTATCTGGTCACCAGGCAGCTGCCGCTCATCGGCCAGGTGGCCGCAATCGGCAGCGACGGCGAGGAGCGGCTCTTGACCGAAGAGGAGTGGCGCGCCGCCGAGCCGGTGGCCCGGCCGCCGGGCCGTAAAGGTCCGATCCGCAAGGGCAGCGGCCCAGGACGCCGATCCGCCGGCGATGACCCGATGGACAAGAAACCGGCTGGGGAGGACTGACCCTCTAATCCGCTGGCCACGACCGCGCCCCTCTTCACGGCCGGTGGCCTCGCAATCTCAGCCTGCTGTGAGTGAACATGTCGACCTACGTCACCACCCCAATATACTATGTTAACGCCATGCCGCATTTGGGGCATGCCTATACGACCATCGTCACTGACGCCTACAGCCGCTTCCGTCGGCTCTGCGGCGACGATGTGCGCTTTCAGACGGGCACCGACGAACACGGCGAGAAGATCGTCGAGGCCGCGGCCCAGGCCGGAGAGACGCCGCGGCAGTTTGCCGACCGGTTCGCCGCCGCCTTTCGCGAGACCTGGCCGCTGCTTCACGTCGAGCCGGACTACATTATCCGCACCACCGCCCCGGACCACGTGCGCACCGTGCAGAACATTCTGCAACTGGTGCACGACCGCGGCGACATTTATTTCAGCGAGTATTCCGGCCTGTACTGTCGAGGCTGCGAACGCTTCCTCACTGAGAAGGAGCTGATTGACGGTCAGTGCCCAGATCACTTGGTGGAGCCACTGCCGATCAGCGAGCAGAACTATTTTTTCCGCATGTCCCGCTACCAGGACTGGCTGGTCGACCACATCAAGACACATCCGGAGTTCATCACCCCGGAGCGCTACCGCAACGAGGTGCTCTCCTTCCTCAGCGAACCGCTGGAGGATCTGTGCATTTCCCGGCCGACCTCGCGGCTGACCTGGGGCATCCCCCTGCCATTTGACGAAAATTTCGTCACCTACGTCTGGTTCGACGCGCTCATCAACTATCTTACCGGTATCGGCTACCCGGGCGCGTCCGACTTTGGCCGCTACTGGGCGGTAGCGGAGCATGTGATCGCCAAGGACATCCTCAAACCGCACGCCATCTACTGGCCGACTATGCTCCGCGCCATGGGGCTTGAGCCTTTTCGGCGGCTGCACGTGCACGGCTATTGGAACGTAGACGCTACCAAGATGTCGAAATCACTTGGTAACGTTGTCCGACCAGGTGAGTTGGTGAGCGCCTACGGGGTGGACACGGTGCGCTATTTTCTGCTCCGTGAGATGAGCTTTGGACTCGACTCCTCGTTCTCCAGCGAGGCCGTCCTCGCCCGCCACAACGCCGACCTGGCCAACGACCTGGGCAACCTGTTCTCCCGTTCGCTGACCATGATCGACAAGTACGCCGGCGGCCGGGTACCAGCATTCGACCCGACCGCGACCGAGACCCCGGCGGACCGGGAGTTGCGCGAGGCCATGGCAACCATGCTCCGACAGTATCGCGAGGCCATGAACGGCTTTCGCTTCCACAAGGCGCTGCAGGCGGTCTGGGAAGTGATCGGCCTGCTCAACCGCTACATCGTTACCAACGCCCCCTGGGAATTGATCAAGGACGAGGAGCAGACAGCCACCCGCCTGCCGGTGGTGCTGCGCTTTCTGGCGGAGGCCCTGTGGAAGATCGCGGTGGTGCTCGGACCGGTGATGCCGGAAACCGCTACCAAAATGGCCGTAGCCCTGGGGCGTGGTGAACAGTATGCTACGGTGCGCATTGACGACCTGGATGGCTGGGACTGCGTACCAGCCGGTACGGCCATCGATAAGGGCACACAGCTCTTCCCGCGGCTCGACCGGGAGAGCGAAGCTCCGGCTGTGGCTCCACTGCCCGCGAGCAAAACGCCAGCGAGTAAAAAGAAGGCCAAGACGGGCGAGGTGGCGGCCAGCGACGAGGGGCTGATCACCTTTGACCAGTTTAAAAACGTGGAGCTGCGCGTGGCCGAGGTGGTCGCTGCCGAGAAGGTGGCTAAATCCGAGCGGCTGCTCAAGCTGACGGTGCGCGCCCCGGAGGAGCGGACCATTGTTGCCGGTATCGCTCAGTCCTACGACCCGGCCGCGCTGGTCGGCCAGCGGGTACTCATCGTCGCCAATCTCAAGCCGGTCAAGCTCATGGGCATTCCCTCGCAGGGCATGGTGCTGGCCGCCAAGGAAGAGCAAGCCGACGGCACGGAGCGACTGGTGCTGGCCACGGTCGCCGGCCCCATCACCGCCGGCAGCCGGGTGGCCTGAGTGGCCCACAACAACCTGTTTTTTCCCAGCAATCTCTCCGACTGAAGAGGTACAGATGCCTATACTCGCGAATTTCATCCTGGCCGTGGCCAAACTGGTCGATTTTACCCTGAGCGCCTACATCTGGATCGTCATCGGCCGGGCGGTGATCTCCTGGGTGAACGCGGACCCCTACAACCCAGTGGTCCGTTTCCTCAACCAGGTGACCGACCCGGTGCTCAATCGCATTCGCCGGTTCGTGCCAGTTATGGGCGGCTTTGATCTGAGCCCGATGGTGCTCATCCTTGGCATCATCTTCCTGCAGAGCTTCCTTGTGCCAACCCTGCGGCAGATCGCCGTGGGCCTGCAGTAAAGAATCTTCCGGGGCGGAGCCCGGGCGGATGACCTCCGGCGCGGACCAACTGCCCTGCCTGCAGGCTCTAGCCAGTGGTGGCCTGCTGCTGCGATTGCACGTGCAGCCTAGGGCCGCGCACAACCAGGTGGCTGGCCTGCAGGGCGAAGCCCTCAAACTCCGTTTGACCAGCCCGCCGGTAGACGGCAAGGCCAACAAGGCCGTGCTCGCCACCCTGGCCCGGCTGCTTGGCCTGCCCAAATCCTGCCTGACCCTGCGCAGCGGTAAGAAGAGCCGTACGAAAACCGTGCTCATCCAGGGCGCGGATGAACCTCAGCTGCGCGCCCAACTGCAGGCCCTGCTCAGCGCTACCGCCCCGGACAGCGCATGAGCGCCACTTCTGGCCGGTCCCCGGACAATTCCCGTTCACGCTGGCGTCGCCTGCTGGTGGCCTTGGCCCTGACCCTGTTGTTCTTTGCCGTGATCGGCACCTTGGTGGTGCTCAGCTCTGTGCCGCAATCGGGCGAACCGGTCAAAAAACAGCCATCCCCGCAGGCTCGACAGCTCGACCGGCAGGGGGTGTTGCGACCAGCCCCGACCGCGCCTTGAGGCTCGGTCGTCCCCTTCTTTTCCTTTCACCTGGGAGGTTCCCATGCCACGCATTGTCCTTGCTAACTGGAAGGCCAGCCTGGCGCCCGAACGGGCCGTGGCCTGGTGCGACACCTTCATCGCTGCCTACACCCCACGCACAGGCATTGAGGTGGTCTTGGCCGTGCCCACCCTGGTTATGGAGCGGGTGCACCAAAGGGTCGGTGCGCTTGACGGCGTGAGCCTGGCGGCCCAGGGCATCTCGCCCTTTCCACAGGGCAGTTACACCGGCGCACTGCCCGCGGCCTGGCTGCGGGGGACGACCAAATACGCGCTCATCGGCCACCGCGAGCGGCGTCAGTATTTTCATGAAACCGTGCAGGACGTGGCCCGCCAGGGCTTTGAGGCCCTAGCCGAAGGGCTGCAGCCCATCGTCTGTGTGGGCATCGACCTGCTTACTCGGCAGGCTGCGGCCTTTGCGAACGAGGAATTGGAACACCTGCTTTGGGCCTGGACCCCGGAAACCCCGGTGCGCCTGGAGATGGCGCGCAGCCTGGACGATATTGCCGAGCAGGCGGCGCAGGTAGCGAGAAAAACAGAGGGCAGGGGTGTACTCTACGGCGGCGGGGTGACCCCGGACAACAGCGGCGCGGTCTGGAACCTGAAAAACATCGGCGGCATCATGCTTGGCCAGGGCTGTCTGGACGCCGGCCTTTTCGCGGCGCTGGTCAACCGGTTGTCCTTCTGACCGCACGCCGCTCATCTGGCCGGCACAAAGGGGAGAGGTTTACTACATGGCCAGCAGCCGTCGGATGCGCTCCTCCATGGGCGGATGCGTGGCGAACAAGCCTGAAATGGATCCACCC
>JAVEYP010000120.1:0-6224 GCA_034003445.1 Desulfobulbus sp. | reverse complement strand
TCGAGGGCGATTTCCTGAAGATTCATGGAACCGGAGATCATCACCACGGTGATCGCGGTGAGGAGCATGGGGATCTCATAGGCCAGGCTCTGTGAAACGGCGCGGGCCGAAGAAATGATCGCGTACTTGTTGCCTGAGGCCCAGCCGCCCAGCAGGATGGCGATCAGGCCAAGCGAGGCCAGGGCAAAGATGAGCAGGAGCGAGAGTTCCATGGCCCGGGCCTGAATATTGCCCGAAAAAGGGATGACCACCATGGAGGTGATGCCAGGAATCATGGCCAGCACCGGAGCCAGACGGAAGATGATGCCGTCCACGTCTTTGGGCACAAGCAACTGCTTGGACATTAGTTTGAGACCGTCGGCCAGGGGCTGGAGCAATCCCTCGTACCCCACCTCGGTGGGGCCGCAGCGCCTTTGAATGCGGGCAGCGCCCTTACGTTCGCACCAGACAAGGTAGGCGGCATTGAGCGCGGCAAAGGCCATGATGCCCACTAGGTAGAACAGGGCTCGCCAGATACTCGTATCCATACTCTTTCAGGCCCCCTTGGTTAGCGGTCGATCTCGGGAATGACCAGGTCCAGGCTGCCCATGAAAGCGAGGGCATCGGCGAGCAGCATGCCCTCGGCCACCTCACCGTAAAGACTCAGATTAGAGAAGGTAGGCGAGCGCAGTTTAAGCTTGTACGGGTTCTTGTCGCCGTCGCAGACCAGACGGTGGCCGAGCGAACCGCGGGCCGTCTCCACAGCGGAGTAGTAGTAGCCTGCCTCCGGTTTGAGCATCTTGGGTGCCTTGCCCATCACCGCCCCGCCCGGCAGCTTATCCAGTGCCTGCTCGATGATTCGCAGCGACTGCTCGATCTCGTGCATACGCACCATGTAGCGGGCCATGGAGTCGCCCTCGGGGAACACCGGAATGTCGAAATCGAATTCCGGGTACACCGAGTAGGGTTCGTTCTTACGGATGTCGTAGCTGATTCCTGATCCCCGAGCCACCGGACCGGTGGCACCATAGCGGCGACACTGCTCTGCGCTGATGATGCCAATGTCCTTGATCCGTTTGATAAGGATGATGTTGTGGGTCACCAAGTCGTGATAGATGCGAGGCAGGCGGCTGCGCAAGCGCGTGATAAAGGCGCGGGTGCCGGTGATGAACTCATCGTCGATGTCGTTGTAGACCCCGCCAAAACGCATGTAGCAGTAGGTCAGCCGCGAACCGGTGACCCGTTCAAGCAGGTCGACGATCTGCTCGCGGTCGTCGAAGGCGTAGAGCAGCGGCGTAAACCCACCTAAATCAAGCAGGAAGGCCGCCCACCAAAGCAGATGGCTGGCGATGCGGTTGAGTTCAACAGTGATAACCCGAATGTACTCGGCCCGCTCCGGCACCTCAATGCCGGCCGCCTTCTCCACCACCAGGGCCCAGCCATGGTTGAAGGCCAGGGCGTGCAGGTAATCCATGCGGGCGGTGTTAGGCATAAACTGGGCAAAGGTACCGCTCTCGGCCATCTTTTCGTGCATGCGGTGGATGTAGCCCAGCACCGGCTCGGCCCGGACGATGTACTCACCGTCCATGGTGAGCTTGACACGCAGCACCCCGTGGGTTGCCGGATGCTGCGGTCCCAGGTTGAGGACGAAGGTCTCGTCCGGCTGCAGGTGGACCGGAACGTTCATGGCAGGTAATCCTTGCGCAGCGGGTGGAAATCCGCATCTTCGGGCAGGAGAATGCGAATCAGGTTGGGATGACCCGTAAAGCGGATACCGTAGAAATCAAAGGTCTCCCGCTCGTGCCAATCCGCGGACGGGAAAACGTCCGTGATGGTCGGCAGCTCTGGTTCGTGCCGCTCCACCCGGGCACGAACCAGCACCCGGCACGACGCGCCGCCCAGCCGATTGTAGTCATAGAGCGCTTCCAATTGACCGCTTTCCAGCCAGTCAACCCCGGCGATAGACTCAAGGAAGAAACCCTCGTCGTTGAGAATGCGGGCCGCCTCCACCACCTGATCGGGGCGACAGTACACCTCCAGGCAAGTACCGGTGCGTTTGGGGTCAAGCACGCTGACCCCAAACGGTATCGGCTCGGCCGCATCATCGGTAAGTACCGGTGCTGGTGCCACGGCGTCTCCGGGAAAAAGTACGGCCAAGGCCATGTGGGTCGTTTCTGTCAGATCCATCCCCTGCTCTCCTTCAGGCGGCCTGTACTCTGGGCCAACGCCGTTTACCGGTAATCTTCTCCTCAAGCGTCATGATCCCCTCCAAGAGAGCTTCGGGCCGCGGCGGGCATCCCGGGATATAGACATCCACAGGAAAGAGCTTGTCCACCCCTTCGATCACATTATAATTGACCTTCACCTTGAAAGGCCCTCCTGAAATCGCACAATTCCCCATGGCAATCACCCATTTAGGCTCCGGCATCTGGTCGTACAGGGTCCTGACCGCCAACTCCAGTTTTTTGTTGACCGTACCGGCAACGATCATCACGTCGCTCTGCCGCGGCGACGGACGGAACACTTCGGCACCGAACCGGGAAATGTCATAGCGGGAACCTCCGGTGCACATCATCTCGATCGCGCAGCAGGCAAGCCCGAAGGTCATCGGCCAGAGCGAGTTGGCCCGGCAGAGGTTCAGCAGGGTATCAAGCTGTGCGAACTGGACTACGGATGTTGGTAGATTTTCTTCTCCCACGCGAACACTCCTTTGCGCCAGGCATAGACCACGGCCAGGGACAGGATGGTGACAAAGATCAGAATTTCAACAAAATCCCAAGCTCCCAGACTGGGGTCGTTATAGGCGATCGCCACCGGGAAAAGGAACAGGACATCAACGTCAAAGGCAAGAAAAATCAGGGCGTACAGGTAATAGACAATGCCGAAGCGGATCCAGGCGCTGCCGATGGGCTCCATACCGCATTCGATCAGTTGTTTGGCGCGCCCGGCGGACTGGCGGGTGTGAGAGGAAGGGCTGAGGAGGTAAACGATGAGAATCGGCCCGAGCCCGAAGGCCAAGGCCCCGGCCAGGAAGATGGCCACATAGATAATGTTGGTGAGTACGACCTGATCCATTCCTTCCTCCTGCCGGCCTACCGTTGGCAAGCGAGCCGGACTGCCGGATTTTCAACCGGTCACGAGGCCCGCAGAGTATCAGCGAAATTGATACAACCCATCAGAGAACTTTATTTAATTACTGAATAACCTGATGGGTGTCAAGCATAATGCAAATGAATGAATCTTCAACGCCAATTTCATTTTGGCGAAGAATCCGTACTATTACGCATGAAAAGTCGTTGACCAATTCTTTGAGAATGGTAGTTTAGCGATGTTTTTTCAATTTCAATCATGAGTTCATTCAAATCGGCTGATATCAGAAAATTATGTCCATCACCTTCAGACAACTCGAAATTTTCATTGCTGTCGCCGAAACCCAGCAGGTCACCCGGGCGAGCAAGAAATTGCATCTGACCCAGTCGGCGGTGAGCATGGCTCTCGGCGAACTGGAGAACCAATTGGGTGGTCCGCTGTTCGACCGGCATGGTCGCAGCCTGCTGCTCAACGACCGCGGCCGCTATCTCCTCCCCCTTGCCAAGCAGATCCTCCATCAGGTCGTCAACATCGAAACCAACCTCACCGAGCAGCAGGACCGGATCGTCGGCGTGCTTGAAATAGCCGCCAGTTCCACCATAGGCAACTACGTGCTTCCCTACCTCATCGGCGCTTTCATGCAGATGCACCCGGAGGCACACATCAACATGCTGGTGGTCAACACCCTGACCGCGGAAAAAATGGTGGCCACCGGCCAGGCAGACCTGGGCTTTGTCGAGGGCGACATCAACGTGGATTCTCTGCTGGCGACCAGTTGGTTCGAGGATGAACTGGCCATCGTCGTCAGCGCAAACCACACACTGGCCAGCCGCAAAGCTTTTCGCGTTCCCGAGGATCTCAAGGAAACAGCCTGGGTGATGCGCGAGGAAGGGTCAGGAACCGCGGAAATCTTCACGAAAAAACTAGGCCGATACGCCTCGATGCTAAAAGTCGTCACCAAGACCGGCCATACCGAGGCCATCAAGAAGGCGGTCGAGTCCGGGGTGGGCGCCGCCTGCCTGTCCATGCTGACCGTCTGCCGGGAGGGCGAAGAGGGCTGGCTCAAGATCCTGCCCATCGAGGGGATCGACACGAGCCGGCAGTTCTGGATCATCCAGCACAAGGACAAGATCATCACCCGGCTGATGGCCGAGTTCCTCAAGTTCTGTCAACTGGTGGCCGGAGAGCACCTAGGCAGGGAATGCCGCTCCTCACCTTGGAAGCTGCAGTCTCTGCTGGCTCAGAGTCGCTCAGCCGGCTCATCCGGCGAGAAGAAAGAAACCGAGGCCTGAACGAACGTCCAGGCAGGTCGGAAAAACGGGGGAATATCGTCTCCTCCGGCCGGCAGGCGATGCTGTAAGCCGGAGACGACGAGACAGGTTACTGCAGGTCGGCAAGGGCCTTTTTGATCCGTTCCATGCCCTCCTGGATGACCTCCATTGAGGTCGCAAAGGAGAAACGAACAAAGGCGTCCGCACCAAAGGCGGCGCCGGGCACAGTGGCCACTTGGGCCTCGCTGAGGAAGTAGTCGGCCAGGGCAACGGAACCGTCGATCACCTTGCCGTTGAAGGTCTTGCCGTAGTAGGCGGCGAAGTTGGGGAAGACGTAGAAAGCGCCCATGGGCGTGATGCAGCTAACCCCCTCGATCGCCCTGAGCGACTCGACAAAAAAGGCGCGGCGCGGCAGGAAGGTTTCGCGCAGCAGGCGCGGGAAATCCTGCGGGCCGGTGATGGCCGCTAGAGCCGCATACTGGCAGGGTGCCGCCGGGTTGGAGGTTGATTGGCTCTGAATCTTGTTCATCGCCGCGATCACCTCAGTCGGCCCCACTGAATAGCCGATGCGCCAACCGGTCATGGCAAAGGATTTGGACACGCCGTTGGAGATGATCGTCTGCCCCAGAAGCCGCCGGTCGGAGTGGAGGATATGGGGGATCCGACCCTCGCCATAAAACAGGTCCTCGTACATATCGTCAGAGACAATCAGCCAGCCCTTTTCGTAGGCCAGACGGCCTACCGCCTCAAGTGCGGCGCGGGAATAAACGGCGCCGGTCGGGTTCGAGGGACTGTTGAGCACAATGACCTTGGTCTTGGCGGTCACGTACCGAGTCAGCGTGTCCGGATCAAGATCAAAATTATTCCCCTCCCTGAGAGGCACGATAACTGGCGTGCCACCGGCAAGCTGCACCATGGGCGGATAGGAAACCCAGTACGGTGCGGGGATGAGCACCTCGTCGCCGGGGTTTAGTAACGCCTGGAAAATATTGTAGAGACCGTGCTTACCACCGCAGCAGACCTGTACTTGCCCCGGGACGAACTCCCAGCCCTGGTCCTTGCGAAACTTGTCACAGATCGCCGTGCGCAGCTCCGATATGCCAGCGACCGGCGTGTAGCGGGTGTAGCCATCGTCGATGGCCTGCTTACCGGCTTCGCAGACGTGCGGAGGGGTGGGCAGGTCTGGTTCGCCGACGCTAAAGTTGAGAATATCGGCACCGGCATCGCGGAGTTTCTTGGCCTTGGCGTTGACGGCAAGCGTCGGCGAGGGTGGGACCTGCAGGACCCGGTCCGCGAGAACAATGGTTGCAAAGGACATCAGAAGTACTCCTTCCAAAAGAACTGTCAGCGGTCAAAAAAACAGTGCACTGTACTGTTTTAAAGTTTTTCCACAAGGGCAAAGCGTAGTGACTGCAAAATTCCAAGACCCGCGCGCTGCTACGGTTCGATAAACACCGGACAGGGACGTTTCGGATCGTAGTTTTTGTAGGCCGTATCCTCCGCACCCGGGTGGCAGTCGAGGCAGAGGCCGACGCGCAGAATCCGCCGCAGCTCGTCGCCATTAAACGGCCGCAGATCCTTGCGTGAACCGTGCTGGAGCGGTGTGCCGTCAATGGTCACGAAGGTATCAAATCCAGGCGTCCGCTCCCCGCCGCTCTGCACTCCTTGGTCGACCGGGAAAAATGACCATTTCCCATCTTTTTTCACCACTGTGCCCTCGCCGAGGCCAACGGTTTTCGGTGAGGCGTGACAGTCCTTGCAATCCCTACCTTTCGCCTGGATGGTATGCGGATTGATGGCAGCCATGGTGAAGCGATTGAACCCGCCTTCGCTCTCTCCCTTCTCATCAATCAGAGTCACCAGATCCTGGCAACCAGGGGTGAC
>JAVEYP010000119.1:0-6227 GCA_034003445.1 Desulfobulbus sp. | reverse complement strand
GGGCTCCCCATGGAGAGAAGCTCGCGTAGCCTGTAATCGAATCAGTTTGCTTTGACGATGCCAGGCGGTGCCCAGGTGCCCTTTCCTGCCGGCAGGACGGAAGGCTTTTCGGTCCTGGGCCAGTAGAGGCGCATCACGAGATACACCGTATCGTTCGGTGCGGGCAGCCAATTGGCCTCCTTGTCCGCACCCGGCGAATCCTTCTGGATGTAGATCGTCAGCGATCCATCGGCATTCTTCTTCATGTTCGGAATCATCGGTGAATTGATGAGGTAGCGGTTGATCGGATTTTTGATCAGATACTGAGAATTGCCATCATACATGGTGACCGACCAGAAGGCATTCACCGGCGGGTACTGGCCCGCAGGGAAGGTGATGGTGTAGTTGCTTTTGCTGCAATCGAGTGTCTCACCATTGCCGTCCACGCGGGTCAGCGGGTAAACGGCCTCAGCGGCGCTGTTGCCATAGAGGCCTGCTTTGGCGGTGCCGGAACGCTTGAGCCAGTCGCCGTTATAGTGAGCTTCGTCACCCGGAAGGGATCCAATCTGCCAGCCATTGACGTCGATCATACCCGAGGCCAAGAAAGTGCTGATTTTTTCGTCACCGGCCTTCATTCCTTCGACGATGGCTTTTTGGTGTTCTGGCGAAATATTTTTTGTGTCGAAGGTCTTGTTCGGGCCGATGCCGATGGCCGCGAGCTTGGCGCGGATATCCTTGTCTAGGTTCGTTTCCGGAACGTATTCAAGCGCGGCGTCGAGGTAGCTCCAGAAGTTCTCCTTGATGCCGGCAGTGGTAGCCGGACTGAAGTCGATCGCCGGGGCGGCGGCAGGTGCGGGTTGCTTGAGGAAGGCGGAAAGCGGCTCCACCTGGTAGCCGTCCTGGACCTTGATCACGTTTGGCATATCTTCAGTGTTGAAGAGCTGGGTGCGGTAAGCGACGAGGGAGAAGGGCGTGGTGGAAGTGAAGACGTTCTTAATGCCTTTCGGCTTTTCGCCTTTCCAATCGGGTCCGACGACCATGTAGCTGCCAGGATCGTTGCCGGTGGCACGGCTGCCAATGTAGCCGTAGTTATAAGTATTGCCGTCGCACATCATAACGGCGTAGTAGCGTTTTTTTTCGACCGCAGGCACGGTCAGGACGATCGGCTCGGCGCGCAGGTCGAGCCAGGTGAAGGAATAGGGCGTGTCGCTATTCGGTGTGATGACCGCAGTGTCCTTGTAGGTGTAGACACGCGGCTCGTTCTTGAGTTGATTGAACGGAGCCTTGAACTGGCTGCCACCCTTGTCGACAGTGTATTCATACATCACTGCGTAGTTCATCACGATCGGCAGTCCGTAAATAAACCCCTCTTCGGCAATCGCCCGCGTTTCGACAATGCCGGGCCGATCCCTTTCCATTTTCTTGGCGTTGGAAATGGCGTGGCTATTGCGGGCGTAGCCGGAGAGGAACGTCAGGGCGACGGCTCCGGCCAATAGTCCAGCGGCAATGGTGCGTTTGGTTCTTTTCTTTTTCATGATGGGTTCTCCGTCTTTCTCTTTGTCGTCGAATCTTTTTGTTACGGCCCTGAACCACCGAACTCGGCGGTTCAGGGTACTATCAGGCTATTTCATCATTTCGATTTCGCCGGGACGCCAGGTCTTATTGATCCATGGCTCCAGCGGTCCATACATGCGCAGGATGGCGAACCAGCTTTTGCCCGTATTCGTCTCCAGCCAGTTGCCCCGTTCACCTTCAGGCGCTTCCGGCCCGAAATAAACATCATAAGAGCCATCCACGTTTTTCTTCATCCCCTGGGTTTGGCTGCCAACGGTTGGGAAGAGCTGGCTCGTCTGTAATTGTGTGCGTGTCTGGGTGTCATAGAGCGTCACCGCCCAGAAGTCGTTCACAGGTACGTTGGGTGGCAAATGCAACTTGTAGGTCTTCGAACCATCGAAAGGTTTATCGTTGTTATCCAGAAAAGCCAGTGCATAATCGGAACCGGCGCCTACATGAGTCGTCGCCATGGCAGGCGTCACACCACCGGCGTTGTAGTAGAACAGCACTCTTGCATCGAGGTCCATCGTTCCATCCGCTTCGAAAGAAGTATTTCTGTTCGCATAGGCCTGAACCCAATTGCTCTTGGTATCGGGATAAATGTACACCCCGGCTAGGCGTGGGTCGTAGGTGATGGAACGTCCGGCAGCGTTACCCAGCGTTGCCGCCTCGATCAGTATCTTCTTCATCCTGTCATCGGGATTAAACGGCTGGCCTTTGACGATGCCAATGGCTGCTATGTAACCGCGAGCCTCCGGTCCTATCGCATCAATAGGCTCCTCTTGGATGATGGTGTTCAATATCTTGAAATATTCTAAATTACTCGGAAATATAGTACTAAATGATTTGCCGGACATGTTTATGAACTGGGTTGGTGCGGGATGAGCTGCATCTTTTAATGGATAGATCCGAAGTCCGGATTTGAAGTTATCAGCAGCAGCCTTCAGGCCATCCTTGATGGAACCACGCAGAAAGAGAAAATTCCTGTTGGTTGGAAGCCTCAGAGGAAAATATCCGTCAGGCACCTCGCCCTTATAGCCTGGAGGCAGGACGAGGTACTTGCCGCCCTTACCCTTGTCTGGACCGGTGAGGCCGATATTACCGACAAACCTTTGCCAGGCATCGTCCAGGAAACCGAGCATACCAGGTGGCACCTCTATAACGGTTGGGCCATCATTGGCCAGATCCGTGGGAGCATAGGCATACATCGTAGATGTGTTGGAGGTAATGACGGGCGTTCGGGAATCCATCAGTTGTTCCCAGATAGCAATCTTGTTCGGGGCATCGGCGCCTTGCTCGGCCATACCGGCGAGTACACTGTAAATCGCTACAGCACCGACATTGTCAAGATAGACACTGAGCGCACGCGCGCGATCCAGGTAGTCATAAACCAATTGGTTGGTGTCGCCTATTGGTACGCCATCGAAAAATTTCAACTCACCGGCAGCCGTCTGTACTGTATCCGGGATTGATGCAGCCTTTGTCTTCATCGCCTCCCTGGAGCTTTCTGCCTGTACATTTGCACTCGCAATAGTGAGAGTACCGATGAGCATTATAGCGATAATATTGGTTTTCATTATTTACATCCTCCTTAATGGCCTTTATTTAATTGCTTTTTAACAAAAAAAGGAGAGGTGGTGCTCATACGGTTATTTATTAATGGCTTCTTGGCTTCTTGGCTTCTTGGCTTCGGTGGCCCCGGAAATGTCCATGTGCCATCAATAATCGCTTTACTCGGTTCGTACATTCTAACGGCGTAGTTCCAACCTTCCATAATCGGCAAACAGTTCTCGATACTTGCCGTACAACCGCCAAAACGAACGGTGTAAGATCCATCACTGTTTGGTTTAGCGGTCAGATTGTTGAGACTGTAGGCATTGAGATCATTCTGCTGAAAGTAGCCTTTTGCATTGTAAAGGCTTATAGACCAAAATCCTTTAACCGGAACATCCTTTACCGTCAGTTCATATTCGCCGACCGGCAGGTCAGGTTGCACATTTATGTACTGGGCAGCACTATCCGGCAGACCACCCCAGGCGGAAGCTGTACCGATCATAAAATGAACCGGGTTAACCTCTTCCTTGGAGCCAAAGGTCTGGGTATATCGCTTCAGCCCTTTAGCCAATTCAAGAATGGGCCGAAACGTCGCCTCATAGCTGGCTTTGTCGTAGTCCGGTAAAATAAATAGTTCGTCAGATCCTGCAGCAATCTGAACCTGATCTTGAAGCTTGTGCGCTGTTGCCAGATCTTTTGGATCTTCAGGGTTCGCAAGGGTGCGGATGACCACGCCGACGAACGGAGTGTCAAATTTTTCCATTGTTAATTTATAAGAACCAGCGCCGTAATAGACATCATTAACATAGCCATCATTGTTAATTATCATAAGAGACATATAGCGATTGCCTACATCCGGCATCGTTACAACAGCACCCTTAGAGATGTTAATGACACCAATGCTGTAAAGGGTATCCCTATTCATTCGAATGATATTCTGTTTGTCGATCGGGGTGGGCGCCCGGTTACTGTGTACCTTATTGATGCCACCGGCTTGCTTAATTATACCGGAGTATTCAAAGTCCGTCTGCGCTCTATCAAAGTTGTCAACATTAACGACGATGGCCGCCTTATCCTTGGACACTTCTGCCTGTACGACCGACGAACACGACAAGGCTAGTATGCCGATACACGAAAATAATGTAATTCGACCGATTCTCTGTATCATTACTTACCTCCTCAAGTTTCTGGGTGCCCTAACCCTCTGTGATTAGGTGGTTAATGTGTGCCCACCCCTTTCCTGTTTGCAGCCAGTGATGTCCGGTTAAGATTTTGCAAAGAGGCTGGCGGTAAAAAAAGTTGCACAACACACCGAATTTTCTTGACAAATCTATGAATCACCATTGCGGTCATTTTCATAAGTATCCTTTTATCTCAAAGAGTTATGAAAATGACGCCACGTCTGTTCAAACCAAGAGAATTGACCGCTCGCAGTTACACGCACCTCTGCTTCCCATTGCGACGCGCACTGACAACAGTCCCCAAACTCATCTCCCGAGGCAACCGAACGCTGCCAAGGTTATCGCCTGTGCCACGCAACCCACCATTTCCGTCAGATCGCCACCCACTACCAAGATTGTCCCCGGTACCACGATACCCGCCATTTCCATCAGAACGCCAGCCGCTACCTAAATTGTCACCAGTACCATACAAATCTCCTGCAGACGCTATGGCACTTGACGCAACCAAAAATGCTGCCGCCAAAATAAATTTTACAGATTTGCAACTCATAATCTTCTCCTTTTTAGTTGCGTCCAGCGTTCAATCATTGCCGCTGAACAGGGAGTTAGTCCTTCGGGCCAGGTTTTTATGGACACCAAAATTTTCTATCCGTTCCTGCTGTGTCTACACTCCTGTCTATCTACCTGTTGTCATATTCTTTGACAGAGATGATGGGACTTGTGGCCGCAGCAGGGGGGCGGAAAAGATGCCCCGTTATCATGCCTCTGGTCGTGCCGAAGGCGGCCAAGGCCCAAGCTACGAGCAGCCCTATGTAGAAGAAGATACTGGTCCACGCAAACAGGGGGAGACCGGTATGATGCGCCAGTTGCGCTGTGCCAGTGACGCAGGTGCCGACCGGGAAGGTAAACGCCCAGTAGGTGAGGGCAAACTTCATGTTTTTATAGTGGGCCCGCAGGGTCAAAAGAATAGCGAAACAGGTCCAGAGGATCACAAACCCGAAAATGGGGACACTGTAAAACACGGCAAACAATTCAAAACCACGAGCCAGTTCAGCCGGCAAAGCTCCTTGGGCAACGGTGCCCAGGATGCCGGCGGCGGTCATGGATTGTCCCAGGGGTCCCAGCACGATCCACAAGGTCGGAACGCGCGAAGTGCCGGAGGTGCCGTGATGCGCCAACCGACTCCAGATCATCGAAATAATGATGAGCGCGGCCAGCAGACTCAGGCCGAACTGGGAGAAACAGAGATAAAAGAGCGTTTGCCTCGGCACGCCCGCGGGCGTGTAGGGAACGAGCATGGCGCCGATGGTGGCAGACACCATGGGAGGGACGACCGGCATGAGCCATCCCCCGAACGCGGAGTCAGGGCGGACCTTGAATATGGTAAAGAGGCGGTACGGAATGATCACGGCTGAACAAAAGCCCGTGATTGTGCCTATGAGCCAGAGGGACCAGGCAATGTCCAGGGCAATGTCCCAGCCCACGAGCGTATGGCCTACCAGCAGGGCCCCTCCGGCAACAGTCAGCGCGGCCATAGGAGGTGCCCCATAAAATTGCGCCATCATGGGATCCCGGAAATGTCTGGCCCAGACATTTTTCTGTCGAAACAGGAAAAAGGTCGTTGCCAGTACGAGACCGG
This sequence comes from Desulfobulbus sp., assembly GCA_034003445.1. Lineage (GTDB taxonomy): Bacteria > Desulfobacterota > Desulfobulbia > Desulfobulbales > Desulfobulbaceae > Desulfobulbus. The sequence continues at coordinate 320 of JAVEYP010000119.1, read as the reverse complement.
CCAGCATCAAGGACGCGAGGCACCAGACAGCAAGGGCGAACCCGCTGAGCCTGTTGGAGAAGAATGGCAATGCGGCAGCGGCGTTGGCGATAATTCCCGTGCCCATCACCGAGGCATACCAATTGGGGCCTACCTCATAATCAAGCTCCGCTCCGGTAACATTGTAAAAGAACCTTTTCCACCAAAAGCCTTTGGCGTCTCTATTCTTGCAATCGTCGTTCATTCCCTGGCTGTCCATTCTGGAATCCCTTAGTTGGTTTTTCGGCGAACATGGGATGAGAGGAAGCGGTCGAGTTGATTGGCAAAGGTTTGCCTGTCTC